>JASBTH010000420.1 GCA_030148525.1 Saprospiraceae bacterium
GTGGAGTTGGGGAAGGAGGCATCCAGGGTGATGGTTTCGCCCTCGCAGGCCGTTTGGTCGGCTCCCAGATTTACCTCGGGTAATCGTTGTACCGTGAGGTTGATCATATCTTCGAAGGCACAACCATCACGCGTAGCAGTGAGGGAATACATGCCCTCTGTACTCACCGTTTCCACGGGGTCGGTAGTTCCGGTACTCCATTGGTAAGTCGTATTCATATCGACCGTTCCGTCAAAGGTAATCGACTCACCTTCACAAATGGTAGTATCCGGCCCCAGCTCAAATGCAGGAAGAGCACGGTGAAATACCTCCACCGCATCAGTGCTATCACAGCCGTTCAGAGACACCGTTACAGTATAGACACCGGCATCAATGGCTCCGTAGGCAGCATTGGTGGTGCCGTCTTGCCACGAATACGTGGCACCAGCCACACTGGCATCGATCACAACCACCTCGTCGGCACAAACCGTGGTATCTGGTCCCAAATCCAGCGGAATCGGATCGAAGTAGTCAATGACCACGGAGTCCTCGACCGTACAAGCCTGTTGCACCACCGACACCCGGTATGTTCCGGCCTGAGTCACTTCGTAGGTAGGTCCGGTAGTATTATCCTGCCAGGTGTAACTATCAGCCCCCGTACCGGCATCCAGGGTCAGGCTTTCGCCAAAACAAAGTGTCTGAGGTGCTCCGATATCGATGGTCGGTGCCGTTTGAAAATTGACGTTCAAAGAGTCCGAGGCGGTGCATCCGTTCAGGGTCAGGGTCACTTTGTAGCTGCCCTCTTCCTCCACCAGAAAGGTGGGTTCCTCCGAGCCGTCTTGCCATTCAAAGGTCAGTCCCACCAACTCGCGGCTGGGTTCCAGCAATAGTTGTTCGCCCTCGCAAAGCAAGGTATCCCCGGGTAAGTCCGGCGCAAAAGAGTCGGGTTCCAACACCTCCACACTATCCCGGATCACACAATTATTGGTGAAGGTCACTTCTGCCCAGAATACACCGGGTTGATCGGTAATGAATGTGGAATCCGTCGTACCATCGGACCAGCGATAGGTTTCTCCGGGGCTGAAGTTATTAGCGTCGAGGGTAATCGTTTCATTGCGGCACAGGACCTTATCTTCTCCCAGAAACCCTTCGTTTTCGAATTCCCGGCGGGACTCAAAGATCCAACCGGTATTACTCATACCAATGTTGGTGGAGTGTACCCCGGCCAGGAACTCCGTATCGGCCCCGGCGGCACGCTGGTCGCGCATCTGCACGAAGTCGGCTTTCACAAAACCGTCATCCATCCGGATCTCCGATTGGGTCCCCTGGGAAGTGGAGGACAATTGAATGGGCGTGCAATTATTACCGATTACCTGCAGGTAATCTTCAATATAAAAGATACCGTTTGCCTGTAACTGGTAGGCCTTACCGGCTGCCAGCAGTAAGGTATCCATATACATTTCGTCGGCATAGATGATACCGTCGTTGCGGAATTCTACTGACCCAAACTCGGAAGCCAAACCTGCGCCCTGACGTTGGTTGATCGTGGAAACACCTTCCAGGTTGGAAAATAACAAGTCTACCTTTCCGTTCATGGAATCCCATAGATCAATCTGAGGATCGGTCGACGTAGCTTCCAACAACCCTTCATCGTCATTGATAATCGTCAGATTACTTTCGCCATTAATAGTGAAATAATCAAAATTTGATCGGCTTCCGTGAAAAGTCCAATGGCTACCCTGGAAATCTATCGTTTTGGCAGCACCCTGATAGGCGCTAAAGCTGCGCATTCGGACCGGTTCCCCGTTTGATTGTAAATTTCCATTCTCAAAGTTGAAGTAGGTGACATCCAGTGGGGAGGTAAGAATCCAACCACCAGATCCGAACAAATTGAAAAAGAAGACGTCTTTCGCGAAAAGCGACAGGGTTTCATCCATATCCACTGACCGCATGCGCAGGTGTGTGAAATTAGCCTCCATATCGTCTTTGAGTTCTATGGAACCAAAACAGTTTAACGACCACATGCGTAGAGAAGGGGTTTGAGTAACCCCCTCCCAGGTCATGTCATGGCAAAAGCTTTCCACACCAATACTTGCATTCACCTGCTGATTTGGCGCCGAAAAAGAGTTGGCATCGAAAATGACGTCATCGACCGGCGTGGGAATGCACTCCCCTCCCGGGCCACCGGAGGAGAGCGACCAATGCGCCGTATCCTCCCAATCCCCTTCGCCACCTACCCAATACAAAGTACGTGGTTCGCGGTTGGTGAATACCCACCCATCGGTATTACCGAGGTCTACGCCATTCTGATCGTTCATCGTACCGGTGCCAATACTATGGACATCCTTCACGATCAGGTTCTGCAGCACATTATCACGCGTAGCTCTGATGTAGGCAGTCTGATCATCTGTATCAGACCGCAGTTCGGCCGGTCCGGCATCACAAGTGCCCGGTATGACCAGGGTATCGATCGTCAGGGTATCTCCGGTTTGAATTTGGTGAACTTGAGTGGGAGCCAATTCGGCATAACCGATATTGATCCGGCTACCGAAGAAGGTCCAATACCCCGACCGAATCGAATCAGCGTAGATCCGCTCGTTTTGGGCACTATTGTAAAAACCACCGCCACTGATAAATTCGACCCAATGGAAGCGCAGGGAGCCACTTTCCCGAAGATTGATATTGCCATTTTGTACAAACTGCCAGCGCGAGGTACCCGCATCAAAGGTCAGATTGGTGCCGTCGAAGTTGGCGTTGGTACCGTAGGGGCCATCCTGCTGGATGAGGGATGTAGTCAGCTCCAGAGTACGCGGATTTTGGGTCTCGGAATAGAAGCGGAAGCAACGCACATCCTGGTCGTTGGTATTCAGGCTACCGCTCTGGAAGTATATATCATTGACTACCCGGAAGGCATCGTCCAGCACCCAGCCCCCCGTGCTGCTACGGAAATAAACATCTTTGGCGGGTTCGTGCCCGGAGGTGCGGATGCGGGTATCCTGATTTAAGCTCTCGAAATACAGATCCCCCTGGAAGCGATAATCCATATCGGCCGACAATTGCAGATCACCGTAGAAATGAATCTGCTTTTCCTCCGTTCCCAGCAGAACGGGAACACCGGTGGGATTATCCCAGATCATGCTGCGGCAAAACGCATTTTCTACGTTCACCATGACCACCTGTCCGTTGTTATTGAAGGAGTTGGCATCGAAGATCACATCGTCGCCGGCGGTAGGCACACAAGCGCCCCCCGCCCCGCCACTGGTAAAAGCCCAATTGGCGGGATCATCCCACATGCCGGTTCCGCCTACCCAAAAGAGCTGGTCACTCGTTTTGGGGGTGATGGTCCAGCCCGTAGTATTGCCCAGATCTACTCCCTCAATCACGTTGAAGATATCCGGAACACCGGGGTCAGTTGCGTGAATGTCTTTCAGGGATACGTACTGCAGATCAAGAGGAGCTGGTCCGGCATTATCGTATACGAAGGTGGCTTCCGATCCCGGCTGAGTCGAAAAGAGACTGATGGGGTTCCCGCAATCACCATTGGCAACCAATTGATTGGTGAAGGCAAATTCACCGCCCGCCAGGAAGTTGTAGGTTCGACCAGGCCCGAGGGTAAGTACATTCATACGCATGGGCGTGAGCAGGCGGCCATTGTTGGCAAAGGACAAATCCCCGAACCGCAATTCCAACAAATCCCGTTCCTGGATATTGGCCCTGCCCACCGGACTTTCAAAAGACACATTTCCCAATTCCAGACCGGGGGCGGTGATATCCGCATCAATGGTCACATTAGGACCGTTAAAGCGGAAGGTAGCATCGGCTGCCGCCACATTGCCCGGATTAGCGACCAGATCAAAGGTGGGAACCAGTTGGTTGAAGTTGATGGTGTAATCGGCACCGGTAATCAAGACTTCCGAACCGTTGAAATCGATCAGATGTCCCAGTCCCGTGCTATTTATCTCTATGTACGCCAGGGTAATCGCATTGCCATCGGTAATAAAAGTACCGGCCCGAAACTGCAATAAACTATCGATTTCCAGATCGGATTGAAGGGTCCAGGTAGCTCCTCCACCCTCAATGTAGAGGCTTTGTTGAAAGGGATGCCCGGCCATATCTACATTGTGGTCTCCCTCCGTTCCGGATAGGGTGACATCCCCGGCAAAATCGAAGGTCATATTGGCTTGCAGGGTGAGGCTGCCAAAGACATTGAGCACCCGGTTGCGATTGGCAAGCAGGGTAGGATTACCGGTAGCGCCGGTCCAGTCCATATCCCGACAGAAAATATTATCGTTATTGACGGTCACCACCTGGTTGGGTCCGGTAAATGAATTGGCGTCGAAAAAGACGTTGTCGTCAGCGGTAGGTGCGACGCTGTGGAAGGTGGTTCCGCCGCTGGCAGTAGCCCAGTGGCTGATATCAGACCAGTTTCCACTGCCACCAACCCAGTAGTAATCAACGGCGGACAAAGATCCAAGTGAGCAGCAAATCAGACCAAGGATAAGGGATAATCGTAGAGCGTTCATCAACATGCCTTTTGACACTTCCCCGAGGGAGTGTGTAATAATAGTTTTTGGATGGTCTTTCGATTTGGAGAAAACGATACGTAAAGTACATATATGTATCCGTACCACCGACTTTTTGTTACCTCTTTTGCCGCCACCGATTGAATCGCAACAACCAACGGTTGAGTTGCCCCTGCCAGGAAGGTATCTCCGGAATAGCTCTTTCCCGGCTCCCCTCCCCTTTTACATACCACGACCGGACCAGTTGCCGCACCTGCTGACGTACCATGCCTCCGGTCGGAAGGCGGGCCATCAACCCGTACAGGGCAGCCGTACCCTGCTCCGATCGCTCCGGTTGATTTTTGGCGAAAGCCAATCCTTCCCGAACATCCCGCACGTAATCTTCTATCACCGGGACGTGATGTTTCATTACGGTCAGGTGCAGGCAAAGGGGTTTGTGCTGACGATCCACCTGCCAACCGCGTTCCTCCAAAAAATCGGCCAGAATAAAGAGATCGGGCACGTTGCCCCGCGTGCGGTAGGCCATAATATTCATACAGGGCTTACCGATTATTTCTAACTCCGGAATAGCTTCCAGTTGGCTGCGCAGATGGGAGGCAGCCTTCAGATTGGTTTCGGCTGTCGCCAAAAAGCCGCTACGCCCCAACCCCCGCAGGGAAGCCCAGGCTGCCGCAATGGCTCCTCCCGGCCGGGTACCGGCGAGTCCGGCAGTGGCGTAGATGCCTCCGGGCCAATCAGCCTGCACGTAGAGGTGCTGTTTGAGCAATCGATCATTGCGGTGCAGCAATAAAGAACACCCCTTAGCTCCGTACCCAAATTTGTGGACATCGGCCGAGATGCTCGTTACGCCCGGCACCCGAAAATCCCATGGCTCCAGTGTGTGACCCAGCGCCTCGACCCACGGCAGCATGAAGCCACCCACACAGGCATCCACGTGGAAGGGAATTCCCTTATTTTGAGCCAGTTCCGCCATTTCCCGGATGGGGTCAAGCACACCGTGAGGATAGGAAGGTGCGGAGCCTACCACCAGCACTGTCTTGCGACTCAAGAGTCCGGATAGCTGGACAGGTACGGCAGTTTGGTCTTTATCGACAGTCAGGGTTCGTACCCGCATATCTAAAATGGCTGCTGCCTTGCGAAAGGCCGGATGCCCGGTAGCGGGCAGTACGATTTCCGGTTTACGGATGCCCCTGCTACGCGCCGTTTCCCGGGCAGCCCAAACGACCAGAAAAATGCTCTCACTGCCGCCCGAGGTAAGCAAACCGGCATATCCTTCGGGAGCGTTCAGCATACTGGCCGACCAATCGACCACCTCCCGTTCCAGGCGCTGCAGACTGGCAAAGGTGACGGGACTAACGAAGTTCTCCGAGAAGAACTGTTGGTAGGCCGCCTCGATCTTTTCCTGGTGATCATTATCCACGTAGTACATCAACGACCAGGCCCGCCCCGATCGCCAGTCTACATCGTCCGACCGCAGGGCCTGCATTTCCTGCAGCAGTTCCTCCTTAGACAATCCTTTTTCCGGTAATGACCTCGACATGATTAATCATTTGGGGCGAAGGTAGGAGATACAAGTCAATGATCAGTGCTCAATGATCAGTGCTCAGTGCTCAATGATCAGTGCTCAATGTTCAGTGATCAATGTTCAGTGCTTAATGATCAGTGCTCAATGCTCTTTGCTCAGCGCTCAATGAAACAAATTACAATAATTGAGCACTTAGCATTCATCATTGAGCATTCGGTTCAAATAAGCTTCCACCCTTCCCGGTAGTTCCGACCAACAAACTGGTTGGCGTCATCGTAATTGGTGATCTTCATCTTATCACCATCCCACAAGAGCTTTTTGCGACCGTTGAATTCGAGGTTGCCCTCGGCATTTTCTACGGCGTGGCTGTAGCTGCGGATAGCCAGATTACCCATAAGGACCGTCTCGGTAAGCGGACCGGCGTAATCGAAGGAAGAAGTCAGGGCACGGTGCTCTTTGCTGTCGAAGCCGGCTTTACAGGCCTCGGTCCAGGTTCGCTGGTGGCCGTATTCCGGCTCGTCGTAGAGTGGATTCGCACTCTTTTCCTCCTCCGTCATGGTCAGGATATCACCGTTCTTGAGGTATATCTTGGGGTTTTGGCCGTAAACACTGGACATGATGATGCCTTTGGAACCGATCATCATAACGCCATTATGGCTGCCTTCCTGGCCCAGGTCGTGATCAGCGGGAACCAGATCGGGGTGGAAAGGACGAATACCACCGTCGTTCCAGATCATCTTGATGTCCGATTTATTTTTGGCGGAAGCCGGAAAGGTAACCTGAACGTGGGAGGCAGGCGGACAACCTTCGGGAATGTATTCGGGCGTCCAATCACGTTTGAATACCTGGCCTACGCTACACTCCACCTCGGTGGGGTAGCCCAACTCCAGCACCCGGAAGGGCGTATCTATGATGTGGCATCCCATATCGCCCAGGGCACCGGTACCAAAGTTCCACCAGCCCCGCCATTTGAAGGGGTGGAACAGCGGGTGGTAATCAACATAGTCGGCGGGGCCGATAAAGAGGTCCCAGTCGCTGGCACTGAGCTGGGCGGGCATGGCTGGTTTTTCGGTCGGGAAGGGAATCCCCTGGGGCCAAACGGGACGATTGGTCCAGCAGTGCACGGTGTGGACCTTGCCGATCACTTTTTTATCGAATTGATCTTTGATCCACTGCTGATCCGGATTGGAAGCACCCTGATTTCCCATCTGAGTAACCACCCGGTATTTTCGAGCCGCTTCGGTAAGCTGGCGGGCCTCATAGATATTATGCGTCAGTGGCTTTTGGACATAGACATGCATCCCCAGTTCCATGGCCGTCATGGCGGCTACGCCGTGCACGTGATCGGGCGTGGAGATGGTTACTGCATCGATCTCATCCTTTTTCTCTTCCAGCATTTTGCGGAAGTCTTTATAGAGAGCGGCTTTTGGCCAGCGTTCCCGCGAACCCGTTGCGCGTTCGGTATCCACATCGCAAAGGGCGACCACATTATTGGCACCATCCTGCCAGGCGCGGAGAATATCGGAACTACCCTTGCCGCCGGCGCCGATGGCGGCGATATTCAGTTTATCACTGGGTGGAATGTAGCCCCTGCCGAGCACATGGCGAGGTACGATCATAAACCCGGCAGCGCCGGCAGCAGTGTGCTTGAGAAAGGACCTGCGGGTGGTTGTAGTTTTGTTTTCTTTTTTGTCCATAGTGTACGATTGGATGCTAATGATATAGGTTAATGCGTCCTTATTTTTCCGGGACGATCTTCGATTGGATAAAATCCCAAATCCCGGCCAACATGTCGGGGAGGGCTTGAAAGTTAGTCAGGAATTGCTCGATATCCAAAGGACCTTCGGAAGGAATCATCCGCAGGCCGTACTGCACCATGAGGGTTCCATTGAGGGCAATGAAAAAAATCAGGGCGATGCGAAACAGTCGGTGCTGCCGTTTGGTGAACCTATCCTGTAAGATGGCAAAGCCATACATAAATAGCGGAATATACCCCACAAAAAAGCGATGGCTGTAGGATTGCGCTCCGTCCCAGGAACTCCAAAACCCAGTTACCAGGATATGCAACGCCAACGTGATCAGGATCAGGTTTCGCTCCGCTTTTTTGGGGTTGAGGAACAATCCTACCAGCGCAAAAGCTACTACCGGCGTCCAGAACAGCAGACCGTGGTTGGCCGAAAAAAGCACCTTCACCCCGTACCACCATTGGTCGGGACGGAAGGCCCCGTGGTAATAGGCCGGGCCACTTACCCATAGTTTGTCGTGGTGCTGGAGGTTCATCAGTAGGTCGGGGAGGATAGTTGCCCCGGCAGCAGCCACTGCCAAAAAATGAGCTCCGACCAGTTGCAGCAAGGGCGGTTTTTTTTCTTTTTGACGAAAGTCAACATATTGTCCAAGAGCAATAATGCCCGGGATGAGCCATACGATGCCGTCCTGGTAGCGGATAATGAACACCAATCCCGCCAGCAATCCCAATTTGCCCCATTCCAGGTAGGGATTGTACGCCTTCCGGTATTGCAATTTATGGCACTGCAGGAAGAAGAGGGTCATCACAAAGAAGGATACCGCGTGCGACAGGGAGGCCTCGAAAAACATGTAATAGAATAAGTTGGTCGCTAACCACCCAGCCAAAACCGACCAGAAGGCCAGCCTCCGGTTAAACTGTTGTGCCAGGAAGCGAAACAACAACCAGATGCCACCGAAAGCCAGTAAGGCCGACCAAAAACAGAGTATCCAGTAGTAGAAGGTAGTATAGCCATTGGCCGGGTAACCAAGCAACTGACTAAGTCCGTGCGCCAGGTAGGCAGCGGGTAACCAGAGCACAGAAACGCCCACCGGGTATTGGGAGTAATATTTTCCGGTATTCGGATCGGGTCGGATGGCGGCCAGGGGGCGATCCTGCACGAAATACTCGTATTCATTTTGCAGGTCGAGATCACCATCTACGACCAAAGAGCGGGTAGGTGCGTAGTAACCGGCACCATCATTCCCGTGTATCCAGGGCATCAGCAGAAAGGCAGCCGATACCAGGAAGATGGCCAGCAGGAGGTATTCGTATCGTATTTCTGACCAAGGTCGAGTCATGCCGGTCGTTCAAATAATTTATCCGGAAGATAGAAAAAGACAATCAGCTTGTTTTGCCAAATCCGATATTTTGCGGGCTATTTGCCAAACGAAGCACTCCGCGACCGGCTTGTTAAGAAACAATTTCTGGCTATTTCTCGATAAATCAGTCATTTCCACATCTGGATAAGGGTATTGCCTCGTAAGTCAACCTGAGTTTCCAACCGTGCCGGCACCTAAGGACCTCACCAAATTTTCTTACCAAAATCGTATTTCTATGAACCATTCATTGACAGTACGGGTAGGCCCCCTATGCAAATACCTCATGCTATTGGTATTTGCGGTAGGGTTGCCGTCCCTTTTAATGGCTTCCAGTCACCGGGAGGCTCCCCTGATCGCCAACGACCCCCTGGCCGACAATACCGACTTGTACGCCTTTCGGAGTCCCGACAATCCGGACATGATCACCATTATCGCCAACTATATTCCGGCAGAATTCCCGTTTGGTGGTCCCAATTACTATACGTTTGGGGAGAACATCCGGTACGAAATCCACATCGACAACGACGTGAACACACCGGGAGACGACATCATCTACCGGTTTACCTTTCAACAGGTCAACGAAGACCCCTCCACTTTTTTCAATATTCGTTTAGGGGCCCAAAACCTCAAAACGACCTACACGCTGGAACGCAGTGTGGACGGTGGAATGAGTTTTATGGCCGTTATTTCAGAAGGTGTGGTACCGCCCAATAATATTGGTCCGCGTTCTATTGAGAGTGGGGTCGGCCTCGGTGCCATGAGTTACGAGACGTTGATACAGGATGCCATCACGACGACTATGAACGGTGAACGGGTATTCTGCGGACCAGCCGATGATCCCTTCTTTGTGGATTTGGGTGGCATTTTTGACTTAGGTGATGCGCCCCGTCAAAATGGCCCCGTACGCGATGGACTCGCCAAATTCAACACGCACACCATTGCTATTCAGGTACCCATTTCGGTACTGCAAAAAGACGGTATGGGGGCTGATATGGCCGAAGGCATCCTCGACTCGGACTTTATTATCGGCGTATGGGCTTCAGCCAGCCGCAAAAAGATCCGGACCCTGAACACCGATGGAACGGCTCCCGAAGATACGGGCGATTGGGTACAGGTATCACGCCTGGGCATGCCGCTGACTAACGAAGCCGTCATTCCGATTGGCTTTAAAGATCGCTGGAATTTCGAAACGCCTTATCAGGATCTGGGTAATCTGGATGTGTACGGCAACTTTTTCTACAATCCGGAACTGGCACTATATATGGATGACAGCCAATTCGGTGGCGCTGTGCCGGCCTTTGCTGCACTGCGTGTGCAATCCAACTCTCTGGGATCTTTCGATTTCCGGAACGGACAGGATGGTTTGTTCGGCTTGAAAGGCAATCCGGCCCTTGATGGTACTGCTTTGTCTGAAGATGCTTTTGGCGGACTTTTGCTTCCGGCACCGGCATCTCCCAGGTCCGTGGACCTATGGCCCATCTTCCATACAGGTGTACCTAATTTACCCCCCTACCAATTGGCCACCGGCAAGCCGGATGGCAATCCACTGGCTGCGGGTAAGCCATTCATCAACAACTTTCTGCCCAACGGTGGCGATATGTTGCGCCTGAATATGGCTGTACCGCCCACCCCTCGCGATG
>JASBTH010000423.1 GCA_030148525.1 Saprospiraceae bacterium
GCACTGTAGTTCTTACGTTCCATCCAACTGATCATCTTCTTTCGTAATGGTGTCATCGTAGAGAAATTTGGTGAGTAATAAGTTTCTCTACTAAAGTAAGGGCAACTTGGAGTTACCGCCGATCAGGCGGTTTAGTTCAACATTTATGTAAACGGAACTTTGTTCCGTTTATACAGATATGTCTATTCCTTCTTAAGATCCAAAAAATCTAAAGGACTAACAAGCTTCTCCCGACCACGCTTCGTTATGTGTGTATAGATCTGTGTCGTCTCCGAGCTATTGTGTCCTAATAATTCCTGAATATACCTTAAATCCATCCCACGCTCTAGTAGGTGAGTGGCGAAAGAGTGCCGCAAAGTGTGAACTGTGCTGTACGGGTTCGCTCCGGCTTTCTTCACCGCTCGTCGAAAGATCTTCTGGATACTTGACGTACTGTATTGCCCACCGTGCTGGCCCTCGAAAAGCCAGTAGTCCGGTTGGTAGGCTTTGAGGTACACAACCAACTGCTCAATCATAATATCCGAAAGCACGGTATACCGGTCTTTCTTCCCTTTCCCGAAAAGGGCCAGGAGCTGCCGGTAGGCTTCTTTAGAATAAGGAATGTGCCAGCAGCGTTCCCCGGGGGTCCAGCGGCTGCCAGAAACTTGCTTCATCTGACCGGGAAAGGCCCTATCGAATCCCAGGGGCCGGATGCCAATTCGTTTTTCGCCCTCGTACGTGAGCGGGAAGATTTGTATGCGCATAGACAAATTTGCCCATCAATTTCCCGGAAAACGGGCATCCAGTCAAAAAATAGTCGTTATTAACCGTTAGTAGCCGTTACTAACGGTTAGTAACCGATCATAACGGTTAATATCGCCTACGACTAACCAACCACACGTAGTTCTTCACTAATCCAGATTCAAAAACTGCCCTACCCGCAAATCAGGTTCATCCTTTTCCTTTTGCCGAAAGGCTCCGGGGAAAACAAAATTTTTACCTGATCATGCAAAACCCAAAACGCCACTGTCGTCTCTGCAAAAAACCCGTCTACGGTCGTACCGATAAGATTTTCTGTACCATAGCTTGTAAAAACGAATACCACCTTCGCCTAAGGCGAGCTACCGCCATCGCCGTGCGCGAAACCGATAAAATACTCCATCGCAATCGGTCTATCCTCCTGGAATCCCTGGGCAAGAAAAAGCCCCAAAAGCGTGTCCACCGCTCCTTACTCGACAAAAAAAAATTCAACTTCCAGTACCAAACCAGCTATTACGTCAACAGTCGTGGCAAAATGTACCACCTCGTCTACGATTTCGCCTGGCTCGAATTCCTCGATGGAACCATCCTCGTTATCCGGAGATCCTGACCGGAGGGACTCCCAGGAGTAGTGCTGCTTTGTCCTTGCTCTTGATTGCGTGGAGCGTAGTGCGTCAAGACCAGGAGCGACTGTAGGGAATGGAGAGAACGAAGAGACTGGCCTGAGCCGGGCTGCGTCGGTTTTACCTGACCGCCGTATCTCTGCTCCTTATGGCGTAGTGCATCGAGCATTGTGCGTCGAGACCGGTAGCGACTGAAGCGAACGAAGGGACTCGCCGGAGCCGGCCTGCCTGGTTTTGCCTAGCTGGTGTTTCTCTGCTCTTGATTGCGGCGGGCGTGGTCCTCCTTCGTCCGTACGGACTTCGGCGGGCGTGGAGCGTGGAGCGTGAACCGAAGACTGGAGACTGCCAACTGATAACCGAAGACTGAAGACTGCTTCTCTGCCCTTATTTGCGTGGAGCGTTACTGCCGGTGCTTTCCCAGGCCCAAAGACGTCAGGCATATATCTCATCGGGAAAATTACAATAAAAGACACTTCCTTCGCCGGGGGTCGACTCCACCCAAATGTTACCATTATGTAATTCTACTATTTTTTTGCAATGGGCAAGCCCGATGCCGGTCCCTTCGTATTCACTCTTTGTATGGAGTCGTTTGAACATACGAAATACGCTATCTTGATATTCCTTCGCAATGCCAATACCGTTATCCTTAATAATAAAAGTCCAGCCATCTTGTCTTTTTGCACTGACCTTAATATTTGGCGTCACTCCGGGTCTGTTAAATTTAATGCTGTTGCAAATTAAATTTTGAAAAAGTAACCGCAGCTCCGTTTCAAACCCCCTGACCAAAGGTAAATGACCGAGAACTATAGAGGTATTCGTTTCCCGTATCATCCCCGATAAGTCTTGCCGGATTTCCTCCATCATTTTTTCAGTGTCCACCATAGTCATCTCTTTTCTTTTCCCCCCGATCCGACTATAATCCAACAGATCTGTAACGACCCTCCTCATGCGGGTAGTCGCTTTGGAAATGTATCCAATGAATTCGCTTACGTCATCATTTAATGTTTCCTGATAATTCTCCGTGATCACTTCCACGAAACCAGATATAGTATTTAAGGGCTCCTTCAGGTCATGTGAAACGATGGAGGTAAGCTGGCTTAATTCCTTATTCTTGTTTTCTAATTCGTTTTTGGTTTCTTCTAACTCCGTAACGTTTCTCAGCATTACGTACACATAATTATCCTTAATATAATGAACCGAACACTCGTAGGTGCCCGCGACCATATGATTGGAATACTCCACTAAGCCCAAATTTATGCTCCCTCCTTCTTTAGCAACTGTTCGGTAGGTTTCAATAACCCGTAGTCCCCCTTCGTGCTCATACGCTTCGGGAGCAACTTCCATAATCCTTTTTCCGAAAACCTCCTCCCTTGTCTTTCGCATCTCGTACAGAATAACCTTGTTCATGAAAACGTATCGGATACTCTCATTGTCATGAAGGTCACAGACCTGAAAAACACCTACACCTACCGGTAAATCATCAAAGGCCTGTGTAAGGATATCCAGTTCTAATGAAGCATTCACATTGGTAGAGGGGGGCTTGGGTACTGGTTTGCCTCCTGGCGTAATACTGTTTTGCATGTCTCAATGGTTTTCCGAATCACTCTTAATCAAAATAGTATCATAAAGAGCGATAATCCTATTATACGGGGAATTCACTGCTCGGTTCCGGATAGAAAGCAAAAAGCAGAGGAGGGACTTAAGTGAACGAAGAGAAGAAAGAGACTTGCCTGGGCTGGGTTACTTCGGTTATACTGGTCTTTTGTCTCTCTGCCCTTATTTGCGTAGAGCGTAGTGCATTGAGACTGGAGAGATTTAAGAGATCGAAGTGACCGAAGAGACTTGCCTGAGCTGGCTTGCCTCGGTTTTACCTGACTGCTGTGTCTTTGCTCTTTTGTGCGTCGGGCGCGGACCAAATACTGAAGACTGGAGACTGCCCACTGGAGACTGCTTCTCTGCCCTTATTTGCGTAGAGGATAGTGCATAGTGCGTCGAGTATCGAACCAACGCACGAATCTCATCCCATAAACCACTGCGAAGCTCCGCGAATCTTTGCGCTCACCGCCTGAAAAAGGCATTTTCGAAATCGGACACGACCGATAGCGACTGATGATAATAAATCGACCTCCTTCACTAAAGTTTCGGCGGCCAGGGAAAGCGGAAATACCCTGATCTCCTCTGTGAAACTCCGTGTAACTCTATGGTTTACCGGAAGCCCAATACGCCGAAGGTGGGAGACTGCCTACTGTAGACTGACTACATTCCCACCGCTGAAGCGGATGGGCTTAAACTGCCAACTGTGCATCCTCCTTTTGGCGAAAGCCGATAAATGGAAACCTACATGGAGCACTGCCAACTGGAGACTGAAGACCGGGGGAGACTTAAGTGAACGAAGAGAAGGAAGGGACTGCAGCGACTCGCCGGAGCGGGGCTGCTTTGACTTTACTTGACTGCTGTGCCCCTGCTCTTTCTACCGTGTGCCGTGGACCGTGGACCTTGATCCGTTAGCCGTCGGAATGTTTCGCCTTGAACGCCTCCAAAAACGCTGCCGTTCTTGATTCCACCGATCCTTCGTCCGTCTTATACCCCGGCGTGGTGGGCACCTGCCCCGGCATCTCTTCGATGTGCAGGGTCGTGGTCGGGAAGGCAAAGCGTACGCCCAATGCCTTGGCCAACTCAATAGATCCCAATAAAATCTCGTGTCGCCCCTTCAATTCCTCCGACCAGCTCGGCACTTCAAAGAAGATGTAGAACAACACCTGCAGGGCATCCGACCCCAGTTCGTTCAGGTGGATCTCAAAGTAGTCCTTCCGCGTCTTGGGGTGGCTGCGTACCATCTCCTTGAGCCCCTCCACGTATGCCTCAACGAGGGCCGGAGGTGTATCGTAGGTCAAGGCGATCTTGGTATTGAAGCGGCGATATGCCCGCAATCCGTAATTATTCAGGACCATATCGGCCAGCTTGCCGTTGGGCACGTAGACCAGCGAATTCTCGAAGGTCCGCACGCGGGTCGACCGGAAGCCCACTTCTTCCACGGTACCGTGGATATCCCCGAAATTGATCCAGTCGCCTACCTGAAAGGGCTTATCTACGAAGATGGTCATTGACCCAAACAGATTTTTTACCGTGTCCTGGGCCGCCAGCGCAATGGCCAGGCCACCGATGGAGATACCGGCAATCAGGGCCGTCGGGTCAAAATTCAACAGTCTGAGTGCACTGAAGATGGCAAAAATAATTACCACCGCCTTTAAGGCCGTCTTTATCAGCGGCACCAACTGATCGTCCATTTTACTTGCGGTACGGTCCGTGGCCCTGCCGATGTACAGCGTAATGATGTCTATGATCCGGTAAGCAACCAATACCACCAACGCAATGCCAATAATCCGCAGGAGCGTCATCACAAACTGGCTCGCCTCGATCGGCAGTTGTAATGGCGGCAACAGGAAAAACAATACCCGAATCACGATCCAAACACTAATGTACCCCGCCAATTGACGGATCAGGCTGCGCGGCACCAGCTTGGGATTCAGTCGGGATGAACTCAGGCGCGATACCAGAGGAATGAGCAATCGGCGAAACACAAAGTGCAACAGAATAATAATGAGCCCCACGATCAATAACCCCAAATACTGCCAGGGATACAAACCCAGGTACTGCTTACCGCCTGTCGGCAAAAGATTAAGCAACAAATCGGCACCGAACGGGTAGACCTCTTTGTGCAGCTGTGGGATAGCAGTCACGGTCTCCCGTGAGTAGTACCAGCGACCGTTCAGCTTCTCCAGGTATATTTCCGGAAACAGTTCGGGAAAGGGTACGTAGAAAGTCCCCTGACGGGTGCTGTCGACGTAGTTGGGATCCTGTGGCACCGTATTTACCGGTACGTATAAGCCCTCCCCGTCGTAGATCTGTTTGAGTTGTATGGCCAGGCGACTGGCCCGGGTACTGTCGGCTACATTGGCCAGGGTTCGTCCGGCCAGCTCCGGTTGGTAGGTGTCGGGCTGTAGGTAATAGAGGTGAACCAACACCGTGTTATACGGTGTTTCCAATGTTAATTCAATACCTTCATCCTGATTTTGCCCGTTAAGAGGAAGGAAGCATCCCACCCAAAGACCGAGAAGTAAAATGGAAAAGCGTAGAAACCTGCACATGATTTGTTTGGTTTTGTTGGCGCTTTTGCAAAAGTCCTTTATTTACGATGAAACTACAAATCGTACTTTTCAATTAGTCTATATTAGTCATACGTTAATACCTATATCGAACCAGCCCTGTAGTCAAACCGTCTCGCTCATGAACAAATCGTTAATTTACGTTGGTCTGTTATTGACGACTCTTTTTCTCTTTCCCTTTTTGGCGAAAGCCCAACAACTCAACCACGTACAGGGAGAGATCCTGGTCCGCTACCGGGCAGGCCAATCGCCTGAGCAGATGATGCCCGCTACGCGCTCCTACCGCGGGCGCACCACCGACCTGAGAGTGGGTCGCTGCCTCTCCGAAACCCAAAATATCTGGTCCCTGACCTTCGACTGGACAAAGATCAACGAAAACGATTTCCTCGGGCAGGTACGCAATCAACCCGGTGTTGATGCTGCCCAGTTCAACCACATCCTCGAGGAGCGGCTCATGCCCAACGATCCCTTCTACGATCTGCAATGGTTCTTCAACGGCAATGCCCAACCCGGCGGGACGGGCGGTTTCGACATCGGTGCCGAACTGGCCTGGGATATCACCACCGGCGGCGTCACCGCCTCGGGCGACACCATCGTCATCTGCGTGCTCGACAACGGCGTGGAACGCACCCACGAGGATATTGCCGGGAACCTCTGGATTAACCATGCCGAAATCCCCGACAACGATATCGATGACGACGGCAACGGCTACGTGGACGATTACTACGGCTGGAATGCCGTCACCCGCGACGGAAATATCTCCAGTCAAAACTTTCACGGTACACGTGTAGCCGGTGTGATCGGTGCTATGGGCAATAACGGCAAAGGCATTACTGGTGTCAACTGGAACGTGAAGATCATGGTCGTACGCGCCTACCTCAGCCAAATCGTAGAATCCCGCATTATTGAAGGCTACGAATACGTACTGGCCCAACGCCGTCGCTATAACCAAACCAACGGCGAGGAAGGTGCTTACGTGGTGGCCACCAATTCGTCATGGGGGTATCCGGGCCTGAAGGAAGAGGACTACCCCCTGTGGTGTGCGATTTACGACACCCTCGGCCACGCGGGCGTCATCAACGTAGCCGCTACCGATAACCAAAATATCGATGTGGATGCGCAGGGTGACCTGCCCACCTCCTGTACCAGCCCCTACCTGATCACGGTTACCAGCACTGGTCGCGACGGGGCCAAACTCAATCAGGCGGCCTACGGAGCTACCACCATCGACCTCGGTGCACCTGGTGCCGACATCTATACCACCTTTATTGGTAACAATTATAATTACGATGCCGGCACCTCCATGGCATCTCCCCTGGTCGCCGGTTCGGTGGGCCTGCTCTATGCCTCGCCCTGCCCGAGCCTGCCCCTGCTGAGCCAGGCTGACCCCGGAGAAGCCGCTCTGCTGGCCAAAGACCTGCTACTGCGCAGTGTCGTGGAAGATGCCAGCCTGATCGACCGCACCGTCACCGGCGGCCGCCTCAACGTCTACAATGCCCTGCAATTACTGGAGGCGGAATGTGCCGAATGCTTCCCGCCACTATCCATTCAGGTGTTGGACCTCGACGACGAAATGGCCGCTCTCACCTGGACCGTAGCTTCCGATATTCAACGTATCGACCTGCGGGTTCGCAAAGAAGGAGAGACTGCCTGGACCACCGTTACCGACGCGGGTGGCAACATTGTCTTCGAAGGGCTGGACGCATGCACCGTCTACGAGATCCAGTTCAATGCCTTCTGTACTGGTGAGACAACGGGCTACGGTGACACCTTTACCTTCAAAACGGATGGTTGCTGCGAACCACCGGATGACATCCGCTTTGGCTTTATCGGCCCCAACGATGTATTGCTGAATTGGGACCCGGTACTGGCGGCCGACAATTACGTGATCCGCTACCGGGAAACCGGCGCTGCCTCCTGGATGGAGACCACCACCGTACAAACCAGCGCGGGCCTGCGCGAATTGTCGGAGTGTACCGAATACGAAATGCAATTCCGCGTCACCTGTGACGGGACGCCCTCCGCCTATGGCCCCTCCCTCTTCTTTACCACCCGTGGCTGCGGTGCCTGCATCGAAGCCGCCTATTGTGAAGCCAATGCCCTAAGTTTCGACAACTCCAGCCTGGAATGGATAGCCCGGGTTGAGCTCAATGACATGGTCAACGAAAGTACCGGTAGTGGCTACGCCGATTACACCGCGGGGATGGGCACCAACCTGAGCCGCGGCGATACCTTCGCCATGACCATTGAGCCCGGCTTCAGCTCGGTAGCCTCGGGCGAGTACATCCTCGCCTGGATCGACTTCAACCAAAATGGCCAGTTTACTTCCGACGAGATCGTCTTCGACTCGGAAGGTACCACCGAGGTTGCGCTAACCCAAGACATAGACATTCCGACCACCGCTTTGCTCGGTAGCACCCGAATGCGGGTCGTGATGCAGTTTCGCGACAAACCCGGTGCCTGCAGCTTCAACTCCAGCTTTTTCGGCGAAGTGGAAGACTACTGCGTAAATATCAGCGATGACCCCAGTAATACCTCGGGACCACCCGCTCTGGACGCCGACCTTGTGCTTGTGCCCAATCCGGCCCGGGACCAGGTGCGCCTGCAATTGCAGTTACAGGAAGCCTACCAGGGTGTACAGCTAAACGTTTTTGATATGCGCGGTCGACCCGTGTATCGCCAACAACTCGGCACTCTCACCGCAGGTCGCCAGGTTCGTGAACTGACTACTACCACCTGGCCCCCCGGTGTGTATCTCGTACGCCTGGAAGCCGCCGGTCAGGCAATCACCCGCCGTTTGGTGATTTTTAAATAAGTTTACGGGTATGAAACCGACCAATCTCGACGAATGCCTCGACTACTGCCGGGAAGCTGCCCGGGCGGGCGACGATTACGACACCATCAAGGCCGAAGTGCTACGTTGGGACCTGGAACCCGACCTGCGCAAAAAAGTCCTTCTCAAGGCCGACGATTATGTCTACCAGTACATCATGGCCAAACAGCAGCGCGAGAAGGCCGTCAACCGCATGCTCATCGGCGGGGTACTGCTGGGAGTAGGCGTGGCCGTGGTCCTTGTCTCCTCCTTCGCCATGAAGGCTGAATACCTCATTCCCTTCGGAGCCATCTTCATCGGTGGCTGGCAGCTAAAAGAGGGCTATAAGGAATACCGCCAGCCATTGGTAATCACGGAGCGAAGTAATTTTCCGCGGGGGCGGAATAAGTTTGATCGGTTTTGATTTTGTCCGACTCCGTCAAGGATGTACTTCCCTCCTTATTAAAGAAACATGTCGGCAAAATCGTTGTCATCGATTTCTGGGCGACTTGGTGTGGACCCTGCCTGGGTGAATTCCCCGCGTACCAAAAACTGTTCGAGAACTTCGACACCTCCGAAGTCGCATTCCTTTTTCTGGCCAACTCCTCTCCGGAAAACAGATGGCAGCAGGTCATAGACGAATTTGACCTGGAAGGTGACCATGTCCTCCTGACGATTCCACAGTACAGTGTGCTGCGCAGAGCCTTCGACATTACGGGCATCCCCCATCATGTGGTCATTGATCGCGAGGGCCGGATCGCAAAGAATAAGGTACTTGGGCCTAATCATGGCATGGCCGATTTATTATCATCTCTGTTGGACGGGGAAGCGGTCAGGAAGTGAAGGTGATAACCAGTAGAAATACAGAATGCTACAAGAATTAAAACGACATTGGTAGTGCGGCGAGTCAAGATGCAACAATTGTAGGGCGATGAAAAGTCGATCCGGCCCTACCTGCACTAATGCTTCAGCGGTCGCAGGAGGATCGACATCCAATGGAAGTCGGCCCTCTGGTGCGACGGGTCAAGATTCGTTATTCTTTGGATGTAATACATGTCCTACATTCCGTACCTAACGGCACGGTTTTCCCTTCTCCAATTCTAATTTCTACCCACAGCAGGTCCCTAACGGGACCCTTTCAAAATGCCCCTTTGGGGGCAAAATATGGGTAGAAACGTAAAGGAAAAGTTGACGAGCGTGCCGTCAGGTACGCAATGTATTCGCCCCCCGAAGATCAATCGGCTTTAATGATTTTTGATCCGCTATCGGACCGACCAGGACCATGCTCAGAAAAACGAATCTTGATCCGCAGCCCCTCCGGATCGACTCGGGTCAAGACCGAGCCCCCTACTCCTCACCTGCAAAGCCCTCAAAGTGCCATTTCGGCAGTTAACAGTAGCTACTTTTGCCATTTTGTCACCCGTTTTCCCTGCCTTTCGGCAAAAAAGTCAGCAAACCGCACTTGGTATGCGCTTTGATCTATGTTTGGTGAAATCAAAAATTAACCAAAATAACATAGATCATGACACGTATGGTAGTCCGCAAACCGAATCGTCCAGCCTTCTTTACGAGCCCGCTGGACAGCTTTTTCAACGAATTTTTCACAACACCAGAGGTCCCCGCCAGCCGCATTAAGAGTCGTCCGGCGATCAACCTGATCGAAACGGCCGACAATTACCGCCTGGAGGTG
>JASBTH010000424.1 GCA_030148525.1 Saprospiraceae bacterium
GCGCATTTTTTTACTGGAGGGTACTCTGGGAGCAGGGAAAACCACCCTGATCAAGCAATTGTGTGCGAGCCTAGGAGTAGACCCATCCGAAGTGCATAGCCCCACCTACGCATTGGTAAATGAGTATGAAGGGATGGAAACCGTATACCACCTCGACCTGTACCGCTTGAAAAGCCTGGATGAAGCCATTGATATTGGCATCGAAGATATTTTGTACAGCGGGCAGTATTGCTTTATTGAGTGGCCCGAGCTGATTGAGCCAATACTTCCCGCGGAGGTCATTCGAATTAAGCTGGAGTTAGCCCCGGATTCAGCTCGAAAAATCCTATTTTAGCGAAAAGCAGGACGGGATCCCCTTGGGCTGCTTCTTCAGGATGAGTTTTATTAGTTGTTTATGAGTGACGAAAAGGGACGCCGAATACAAGTACCCAAGGAGTTTACACAAGGCCAACTCGAAACGCAAACCGAGATGTTGCAACGCAAGCAGCGTCCGAACAAGCTTTTTATCGGGGTTCCCAAAGAAATCATGCAGCAGGAAAACCGCATTGCATTAGTCCCCTCTTCTGTGCAAACCCTCATCGGTAATGGTCACCGCGTAGTTGTCGAAGCCGGAGCCGGGGAAAAATCCAGCTTCTCCGACCACGATTATTCCGAAGCCGGAGCCGATATAGCTTATAGCGCCGAGCAAGTCTATAAGGCCGACATCATCATCAAGGTCGCTCCGCCCACGCTGGAAGAGGTCGAGTTGATGCACCCCAACCAAATCCTTATCTCTCCGCTTCAGCTGCCGATCATTTCCGGTGATTACATCAATGCCTTACGTAAAAAGCGCGTCATAGCTCTGGCTATGGAGTACATTAAAGACGAGGCCGACACCTTTCCGGTAGTGCGCATAATGAGTGAAATGGCGGGGCTGAGTGCCATGCTGACCGCAGCCGAACTATTGACCTACAACCGCGGCGGCAGTGGTCTATTATTAGGAGGTATCTCCGGTGTACCCAGCGCCAAAGTAGTCATCTTGGGAGCCGGGATCGTCGCCGAGTATGCCACTCGCGTGGCACTGGGGCTGGGTGCCGAAGTACGAATCTTCGACAATAACATCTACAAGTTGAAGCGCCTGCAAAACCAGGTGGGCCGCCAGTTATTCACCTCGGCCATGAACCCTGTCTACCTGGAGCGGGAACTCGTCACGGCGGATGTTGTCATCGGCGCTGTTCATGCCAAGACCGGCCGTACCCCCGTGATCGTTAGCGAAGAACAGATCACCAAAATGAAATCCGGATCGGTCATCATCGATGTCAGTATCGATCAAGGTGGTTGCTTTGCCACTTCGGAGGTAACCACCCTGAATAATCCGACCTTCATCAAGCACGAAGTCATTCACTACTGTGTTCCGAATATCGCATCCCGGGTACCTAAAACAGCTTCTACCGCCGTTAGTAATATCCTGACCCCCATTCTGCTGAAAGCAGGTTCTACTGCCAGTATCGAGCACCTGTTGTTCAATAATCACGGTCTCCGGCACGGTGTCTACACCTATAAAGGATGTCTTTGCAACGAATATTTGGGGGAGCGCTTCGAGATTAAATTCACCGACCTGGATCTGCTGATTACCTCCAATTGGTAGTGAGCAGGGCCAAGCTCTTGGGTGGCAACCTCCATTTTCCACAAAAAACAAACACTGCAATTCACTGATGTGCAAACACTTGCATAAATCACTAATATATCCACATGGCAGGCGATTGTGGAATGATTCCAGATGCCATCGGGGATGGCATCGCAGAACCAACTCACCCCTTTTCCGGTTTTACCTATATATTCTTACGCATCATAAAACCGGTACGCTTATGGTTCCTCATTTTTACCCCTGTTTATCTGTTCGTGCACTTGCGTTCATCCTGATACTGGGCTCCTGTCAGCTATCAGCCCAAACCCTTGACCTCGTGCAAACCAATGGAGTCGTTTCCATTGAGCGTTACGGAGAAGATATTGCCGGTCTCCTCATTGAAGCCGACAACCTGATGCGAAAGCGGGACTTCGAACGGGCCATCATACAGTACGATCAGGCAGTTGCCCAGAACCCTTCCCTGGCCGACATCTATATCCGGCGGGCTATTGCCAAACAAAAACTGGGGCGAACGTCCGAAGCCCGGGCAGATATAGAGCACGCCTACCTGCTTAATCCCTACGCTGCCGATCTCTACGGTTTTGGTAACAACCAACGCCTCCTGCAAATTATGGCCGTCGAACCGGGCAAAAACTTACTGGGCCTTGATGCCAACATGTGGGACTATATCCTGACCGACTATTACGATCTGGATAGCGAAGCATTACGGATGAAATGGAATATCTCACCTGAAGTCTGGGATCAATGGAAGGGTGCTACCCGAGACCTTTTGACCACGGGCACCTTAACTCAATCAGGCGATCAATTACTGGCAATATTAACAATGGACCCCAACATCCCTGCCCGAATGGTGGATCAATTTCTGGAACAAGACCCCCTCATTCCTTTCGCAATTCGCGCGTATCTGGAAGCACGCGTATTGGGGCAGGACAGCCAAACGGAGAAGGCGATCGAGGTTGCCTTAGAGGGTCTGCGTTCCGATCCCCGGTTTACCCCTCTGCAATTTTTGATGGCAGAGTTATATGCGCAAAAAGGGGCTTACCAAGAGGCTCTTGCTACTTATCAATCCATTGAAGAAGGAGATTCCGAATTACTCGCAGCTCTTGGCATTATGAACCGGGCCTTCTTACTCAAAGTTACCGGGCAACAATTGCGTGTACTGCAAGTACTCGACAGACTCGAACGGTTGGAGATTCCAAATTCGTGGGTCCCTCAGCTACATTATTTACGCGGGAATACGCACCTCCTGCTAGGTGAGTACCATACCGCTCGCGAAGCCTATGACCGGGCCATACGGGCAGAACCCAATTTTGCGGAAGCCTACCACAACCGGGCCCTCCTCCACATCCTAAGTTATAATTGGCCGGATGCCTGTGCTGATTTCGACAGTAGCATTGCCCTGGGATACACTAAAAGTGAAGAGAAGAAACGCTATTTCTGTAACTTTTAACGTGAGGTTGGGCAGATACTATTTCTTAAAGAGAGGATACCTTAGGCCCAACCTCCCGGTACAGGGTGGTTGGTATAGTGTATAGAGATTCGAGCAAGTCCTACTACCCAATACCCTCTACCAAATACAACGGGAGGTGGTTACAACCCACTATCAATCGATTAGCCCCTAAACCACGTTACCTTTTAGAATCTTATTACCGATCAGGGGGGCTACTTTGGCCACGGTACCGGTAAACCTGAAAACGATCAATCGTGGTTTCTTTTGTATAATCAGCCTGTAACCAGTTCCAGAATGATTTCCGGCTTTCCAGACGGTCATCTTTTTTGAAAATGATGAACTTGGGAGTCGCCGCTTTGAGCTTATCTATCTGGGCAGCCACATCGATTTCCAGCGCTTGTATGTGTTTTTCACTCCATAAGAGGGACGGATGCACGTATTTGACCGGACTGGAGCGATCCAACAGAAAATAGGCCACGTGGGCGTCGTTGACAAAATAGACCTGATCACCGGGCTCAAGATCTGGTGACACATATGCTGACAAAACTCTCGGATAATCGGGACGATCCAGGTAATCCTTCTTTTGAAAAAGCCAATTTGCCACCAGGACCAACCCGATAAAAGTGCCCCCCGGAATGGGTCGCAAAAACCAACGAAGCCACCGTGGATGCTTACTTCGCTGACCATTGAAAGCCTCTCCGGCCAAAAAACTTACCGGCAACATCAACTGAATGTAATAGTGTCCGTAAAATGTCCCCGGCAGTAAGACAACTACCAAAACCAGCACACTCCATAATAAGCCCCATTGCTTATACGGGAAGGAAAACCGACGCAACAACACACTTCCCAACAACAAAGTCACCGGAAAAAATCGTAGGAAAAAGTCCAGTGGACTCTTCAAATAAGCCACGAATGGAGGTGATTCCGGGTAGCGGCTACTCAGTTCAAACGTGTAAAACAAAAAAGTATCTAACGCCCCCAGCTGAGCGTAATACACCAGTACCGAAAGAAAAGGCAGGCTCATGCCAATGCCCATAGGCAGCCACTGTCGCCATAAAGTGCGCCAGGAGGTATGGCGTACCATCAACAAAATAGCAAAGGCCAATGCATCAAACAGTACTACGTATTTGATGCATTGGCCTTTGCTATTTTGTTG
>JASBTH010000432.1 GCA_030148525.1 Saprospiraceae bacterium
GTACCTGATATAGAAACCTTCCCACTTACGGGTGCCGTTTCCAACGCGGCCGTCGTCAACCTGAAGAGCCGACTCGCCAATGAAAAAGGAAAGGCCGCTTTAAAGGAACTTATCGCTGCCGCCGAATCGGATTTTGAGGGCATTATTCTACAGAATACTGTCCGGAATAATGTGTATCAGGTCAGAGAAGGGCACCTCAATCCCAAAGCGGAAAAGCCTTTCATTACGGTTACCGACGAGCCACAGAAACGAACCCTTACCCTCCGTTTTCAAATCGACGATCCGAAAAACTACTTTGTTTTTGGCGATTTATTGTACCCACCGTACAACTATAACACCTTGTTCCCAAAGACGGAATGGGACCTGGATGAATCGGATATGTGGAAAGCCGATCACAAAACCAAGCCTTACCTGATCGTTCAAAAAGGGTACGAGCAGGGAGTGGATGTGCTGGAAATTATTGCGGTTAAAAAAGCCTACCGGGCCAACCTGGCTGCTAATCCGGACCTAGTCAATAATGATTGTCTGGAAGGGGATTGCGTGAATGGCTTCGGCATCATGAAATACAGTGATAACAATCAATTATTTCGCTACGAAGGCGGATTCCGGAATGGGAAATTCCACGGCATAGGCTTTGTGTACCGGGAATCCGGCGATGGGTTGACACTGATCGACTTGGAAAGGAACCGCCAGGGTACGGAACTGCTCTTGTATGTAGGCCAGCACCAGGACGGGAAGAGGATCGGCAAAGGACTGTTTTACGCATATGCTCACTTCAAAGACCCGGTTCGTAGCTTTCGGGATAAAAGTGAATACTTTCAGGCCGGGGATCAAACCGGAGTATTCAATTATATTTTTCAGGAATACCGGGCCGATACCTTATTCAAAGAGCGCTTATGCTCCTTTACGTACCACAAGAAATCTGCCAACACTTACCACAGTATAGAGCAGCCTTTTACTACCGAATTCGGCCAATGCGTTTCGGGCGATTGTCAGAATGGTTCCGGTGTGCTGGATATCAAAGGCTTAGGACGGTACGAAGGCCAGTTTATCCGGGGAGCTGCTAACGGCAGGGGTATCCTGAAAATGGCTACAGGAGAGTGGAAGGAGTTTGAGGTGCACCAGGGAATTCCCGAATATATCCGGACCGTCAAACTGCCGGGCGGTGTTTCCCGCCTGCCTGCTGCTGCACGGAACGTTTGGTTATTAGCTGATAACGATTGTATTGCCGGGAACTGTTACAACGGGGAGGGCCTGCAATTGCGGGTAAATACCGACCGGTTCCGGCGCTACAACGTCCGGTACCGAGGCCTCGTCCGTTCCCGCTTTCAAAATGGCGTGGCAGAGGGACCATTTAAGATATTGTCCTACGACGGGCAAAAGGTCATTGCCGACGGCACCTTTAAACAGGGCGTATTTGACGGGACCCTCCGTGCTTACGTATCCAACAGAAGTACCCCGGAGCTGGAGTACTACCAAACGGGCAGGAGAGTGACCAAGGATGGGCGTGATTATGCCGAATACCTCGCCGAACAGCGCGAATTATGGCAGGAAGAGTACGAGCGGAAGCGTCAGGAAGCAATAGCTGAGGGAATTGCCGAGGGCAAACGGCGTATGGCCGAAGCAGAAGCGCGTCGGATCAGAGCATCCAAAGCATCGACCTCTCGTCCGCGAAGCTATCACTGTAGCTCCTGTAAAGGAACTGGCTTATACTGGAATGAGATCGTCACCCAGGACTGTACAACCACTTACGATTACACCTACACGTCGGGCAAATACTATAAAACCTATACCAATTGCCGGGACGTAACGAATGGCGGATATATCACCTGTCCTGTTTGTGGTGGCGACGGGCGGTATTAAGGCAGGGTCGACCAGCACCCTGCACAAATTTATCCCGCGACATGGGTTTAACGAAACGGGCATCCTGCCCGACGTACCCATCGGTGATGAGGTAGAGAACAAGGTTGATTTTATTGTCCGGTTTTATCAGGAATAGATGTACCATCATCCGGAGTATTCCGGCCCCACTCGGCCAGTTCGGCCTCCGACCAGAGATCGGGAAAGAACGTTCGTTGCTGGTACTTCGGATGAAGGTATTTTTTCCATTCGCTGCCGCCGGTGGCAGCGGCGGGTTCCCCTCTACTGTCCAGGTAGTGTTGGGCGGTATTCAGATGGACCAACGGCCAGGTAACATTGTAGTTGTGATCGAATGTTCTAAGAGCCCGCAATAACTCGTCCGAAACGGAGTCCATAGCCAGCACCTTGTCTTCGACAGTTTGGCCAGTCAGTTCCTGGGCTAATCGGATCAACTGATCCTGGTATTTCTCCTCGAACTGGCGCAGGGTTAGGGTTTTTTCACCCGTTTCCCGGTTGAGTCCTGCGTCTTTCCAGTACAAATGGTCAAAATATTCCTCAACCGTAGGTGAACCACTTAGCCGCTTTTTGCCTTCCTGATTAATCAGGTTGGGCAGGCGGGTACAATAGAGCTCCAGGAAACGGAATTGAGCAGACTGGAAGCCACTGGCCGGCGTGAGGGTGCTTCGGAAGGCGTTGTAATCGTCGTAATCCATCCCCGACCTCATCACGTGGAAGGAGTTGATAAGCATGGAAGTATAGCGGTTCAAGCGGGATAATTTGTCAATCCACCTGGCCTCATCCACGGGCTCGTCGACCAACTGTTGCAATTCGTGGATCATCATTTTCAGGATCAATTCCGTAACCTGGTGATACATGATAAAGACTTCCTCGTCCTTGAAGTTGGTCCGTGGTTTTTGCAGCGACAACAAGGTGTCGACCTCTATGTAGTCCCAATAGTTAATAGGTTTGGCGTGCAATAATCCCTTTAGGTAAGCCTCGTGGTTCTCCCCCAGTTGCTCGTACTTGGCCTCGATTTCATCTATTATCTTTTTATCAGACATAGTGTCATTTTTTTATGGGTGCATCCGCATCCGATGGATTAGTCCCGGTGCATTTTTCAGGGGCAGGTTCGTAGGTAGAGGTGTGGAACACAAGGGGGATAGGCCCTTTATTCGTACCAGCGAGATTTTCTCAGCAACCCCGTGATTTTTTGCGAGCTTAGGAAGCAGGGATAATATTAGAAAAATAATCGTGTTATCTATAATGACCGGGAGCACTATTACCTGACGACTTTCGAGTTGCCGGGATACAGTGAGGTAACTTTATTGGAATTAGTAAAACTCCACGCCGTTCGCTGGGGTATTTGGTCGTTGTTGGCCATTCCTTTTGGCTGGTACGTATATAAACACCCGGCGAAGCACCTCTCTGCGGAGGTGCTTATAAAATATGGCGTTGGGCTGATCCTGACCCTGATAACTACGTTGTTCGCGATCAGCCTGTCGGTCCTGTTAAACAGCCGGGAAAGCGTGGATCAATTTTGGGAAGTATTCTCCTTTTTCGTGTATCAAAAGGCAGCTCTGTTTGTAAACGCTTACCTGGGACTGATCATCCTGCTTAATCTGCTTCGGCACCTTCATTTGCTGGATTCTAAAATGATTGAATTAGCTGATTTAAAAGACGAATTTCAATCGGTCTACGAAGAATTGAGTTATCGTAAAAAAGATGATCACACCCCGATCATTCAGATCCGGGTGGGCAATAAGGTTAAGAATATTCTGGTGTCCGATATCATCTGGGTGCAATCGGATGATTACTGTGTAAAAGTGCACACTTCCAATGGAGCCTATAGCCTTCGCAAATCGATGAAGCGCATGGAGCAGGAGCTGACTCCGAAGGGGTTCGTAAGACTGCACCGCAGTGTGATCGTCAACCGGAAAGAAGTGGATACCTTAGTCTATTCTCCCGCCCCGCAGGTCACTCTGAAAAATGGGCAGACATTGCCCATCGCCCTCAGCCTGTTGCCAAAAGTAAAGGAGGAATTCAGGGGGGACCTGGGACTCCCTGCATAGTTGCTGCTCTTCCTGGCGATTCGCCGGATATTGCGGTATTGAGTGTAGCGGCCATTCCAATAACATTTTGAGATAGGTTCTAAACAGCTTACCCGTATTAAACGTTAGTTTTGCGTTTTAAAGCACAATTCCAAAACTTCATGGCAGAAGACGTAATGGCCCCAGCTACCGAGATTGAGCAAGAATACCTGGACGTGGTTGGTTCTCGGGTGCACAATCTAAAGAATGTCGATGTTCGTATTCCCCGTAACCAGATGGTGGTGATCACTGGTATCAGTGGCAGTGGCAAATCCTCCCTGGCCTTTGATACCATCTACGCCGAAGGCCAGCGTCGCTACATGGAAACCTTCTCTGCTTATGCCCGCCAGTTCATCGGTGAAATGGAGCGCCCCGACGTTGAGAACATCGCCGGCCTCAGCCCGGTCATCTCCATTGAGCAAAAGACTACCGGCCGGAATCCCCGCTCCACGGTGGGTACTATCACTGAGATTTACGATTTTCTCCGCCTGCTCTACGCACGTATTGGTGAAGCCTATTCCTACAATACCGGTGAGCGCATGGTGCGCTACAGTGAGGAGCAAATGAAAGATAAGATCCTGGAGGATTACCAGGGGCAAAAAGTGCTCTTGCTGGCTCCCGTGATCCGTGGACGCAAGGGGCATTACCGCGAGCTTTTCGAGCAAGTGCGCAAGCAGGGATACACAAAAGTACGCGTCGATAATGTGGTGATCGACATTGAGCCGGGGATGCAGATCGACCGCTACAAGGTACACGATATTGAAGTGGTCATCGATCGCTTAAAGATTACCGACGATAAAAATGATCGTCTGAACAGCTCCCTGCAGGCAGCCCTGAAAATGGGCAACGGGATGCTCATGCTGATGAATAACGATACCAAGGAGGTCAAGACTTACAGCAAACACCTTATGGATCCAAAGTCTGGTATCTCATACGAGGAGCCTTCACCCAATGCCTTCTCCTTCAATTCACCCTATGGGGCCTGCCCCAACTGCAACGGATTAGGTAGTGTACATCGGGTAGATATGGAAAAGGTCATTCCCGACGATTCAAAATCAATCAACGACGTGGGGATCGTACCGCTGGGGGAGGTACGCCAGAACATGACCTTCAAGCAGCTGCGGGCTATTGCCAAAAAATATAAGTTCACCTTCTCCACGCCCGTCAGGGATATGCCCGTTGATGCCCTCAACGTGATCCTGAACGGAGGGGATAACAACCTGGCCGTACGCCTGAGTCGTACCAAGCAGGACTATTCCTACAACCTCGCCAACGATGGTCTGCTGGGAATGGTGGAAGGCTGGTATAATAATACCTCCTCGGAAAAGGTTCGCAAGTGGGCCGAAGCCTTTATGACGGTCGACACCTGCCCTGAATGCGATGGCTTTCGCCTAAAAAAGGAATCCCTACACTTTAAGCTGGCAGATCATCATATCGGGCAACTTGCCCATATGGATATCAACGAATTGCTCGACTGGATCAGCAAGCTGGAGGGCCACCTTACCGAGCGACAGAATACCATTGGTGCCGAGATCTTGAAGGAGATCCGCCTGCGACTGGGCTTCCTGCTGCACGTAGGCCTGGATTACCTTTCGCTGGACCGTCCCGCCCGCACCCTGTCGGGCGGTGAATCCCAACGCATTCGTCTGGCAACCCAGATTGGTTCCCAACTGACCGGTATCACCTACATTCTCGATGAGCCCAGCATTGGGTTGCACCAGCGCGACAACCAGCGTCTGATCGGAGCCCTCCGCGAACTGACCGATATCGGGAATACCGTGTTGGTAGTGGAGCATGATAAAGACATTATGCTGGCCTCTGATTACGTGATCGACCTGGGACCAGGTGCTGGTAAACTGGGTGGTGAACTGGTGGCTGAGGGAACTCCCGAAGAGTTTATTAAAATGGATACCCTGACGGCTGATTACCTTAGCAACCGCCGTATGATCAACGTCCCCGGCGAGCGTCGCAAGGGTAGTGGCAAATACCTGGAACTGAAAGGCGCCAGCGGGAACAACCTGCAAGATGTCAACATCAAGATCCCACTCGGGACCTTCACCTGCGTAACGGGCGTTTCGGGCAGTGGAAAGTCGACCCTGATCAACGAAACACTATACCCCATTTTGCGGCAGCATTTTTATAAAAGCCTCAAGAACCCCATGGCCTACAAAAAGGTGAAGGGATTGGAGCATATCGATAAGGTGATCGAGATCGATCAGTCGCCCATAGGACGTACCCCGCGGTCGAATCCGGCTACCTATACCGGCGTGTTTACCGACATCCGCAAGATCTTCTCCGAGCTGCCCGAGTCCAAGATCCGCGGCTACAAGCCAGGGCGGTTTTCGTTCAATGTGAAGGGAGGACGTTGTGAAGTGTGCCATGGATCGGGTACCCGCACCATCGAAATGAACTTCCTGCCCGATGTGTACGTCGAGTGCGAAAAATGCATGGGACGTCGCTACAACCGCGAGACACTGGAGGTACTTTACAAAGGAAAAACCATTAGCGATGTGCTGGATATGAATGTAGCCGAAGCCGCTGAATTCTTCCAGCCTATTCCCAATATCTACCGGAAACTCCGCACACTCGAAGAAGTGGGTCTGGGCTACATTACGCTTGGTCAACAAGCTACTACCCTGTCGGGGGGAGAAGCCCAGCGGGTCAAACTCTCCGAAGAACTCGCTAAACGCGACACGGGCCAAACGGTCTACATCCTGGATGAGCCCACAACCGGACTTCACTTCGAGGATATCCGACACCTGCTTCATGTGCTTAATCGATTGGTAGAGCGGGGAAATACGGTAATTGTCATCGAGCATAACCTGGACGTGATCAAGGTAGCCGACTTCATCATCGATATGGGACCGGAAGGCGGCCGCAGGGGCGGACTGGTTGTGGCCAAAGGCACCCCGGAAGATATTAGTAAAGTGGACAACAGCTTTACCGGGCAGCATTTATTACACGAGTTAAAACAGGAAAAGGTAGAGTCTTAGATCCAGCTTGCCTCTTCCCGAAACGGTCATTTTTTTTATATTGTATGACGTTACGGGTGGAGATATACAATCGTACCTCCAACTAAATACAGGTATGAGAAAGTGGGTTAACGCAGGGTTCCGGTTCTATTTCGCGCAGCGCTACCGCATCATGCAGCGCTTTATGGAGCGGCCGCATCAGGTGCAAGCCACCGTATTGCGCGATCTGCTCAAAGCCGCTTCCGGTACCGAATACGGTCGCAATTACGGCTTTGGCAACCTGTCTAACCACGACCGCTTTTCCCGCGAAGTCCCTCTCACCGATTACGAAGACCTGAAACCGTACATCGAACGTATGATGCACGGAGAAAAAGATGTCCTCTGGCATGGCCAGGTGCGCTGGTACTCCAAATCATCGGGGACTACCAGTGATAAAAGTAAATTCATTCCCGTTTCCTCCCAAAATCTCAAGCGCTGCCATATCCGAGGCACCTGGGATACCATGTGCCTGTTTTACCACAATCGACCCGACGCCCGCCAGTTCGAACTAAAAAGCCTGGTCATGGGAGGAAGCCTGGAAAATTTCGATCCCTATCCCAAAACGCAGTTCGGGGATGTCTCGGCTATCATGATCAACCGAATGCCATGGGTCGGTAGGCCTTTCTATACACCCGATTTTAAAACGGCTTTGCTCAGCGACTGGGAAGTGAAGCTGGAGCGCATGGCACATATCACCGCGCGTGAACCCCGTATGGTGATGATCGGCGGGGTACCCACCTGGACCATCATGTTGTTACGGCGAATTCTGGAGATCACCGGCAAATCCAATATGCTGGAAGTCTGGCCTGATTTTCAAGTGTACATTCACGGTGGTGTGAGCTTTACGCCTTATAAAGAACAATTCAAAGCCTTTTTTCCCTCCGATCAGGTGAGTTATCAGGAAATCTATAATGCCTCCGAAGGCTACTTCGCCGTTCAGGATGATTTCGAGAAAGACGGTATGTTGCTCCTCCTCAATAATGGCATTTATTTCGAGTTTATCCCCATGACGGAGTGGGGGAATGACCAACCCCGAACCCTCTCCCTGGCCGAGGTGGAGACAGGCAAAAATTACGCCATTGTCGTATCCACCAACTCAGGACTGTGGCGTTACATGCCAGGTGATACGGTCACCTTTACCAGCCTCAGCCCTTATCGAATTAAGGTAACGGGGCGTACCAAGCAATTCGTGAATGCCTTCGGCGAAGAGGTCATGGTCGAAAATACAGATAAAGCCCTCGCACAGGCGTGTGCCGATACCGGAGCCCAGGCCACCGAGTACACCGTAGCTCCGGTCTATTTCGAGGAAGGAACCCGCGGCGGCCACGAATGGCTCATCGAATTCGAACACCCGCCCGCTGATTCCGACCTGTTTGCCAGTGTTTTGGATCGGGCCCTCCAGAATATTAATTCCGATTACGAGGCCAAACGCTTTAAAGATATCGCCCTGGAGCGACTCCGTCTGCACATTCTCCCTCGCGGCACCTTCAGCGACTGGATGCGTTCCCGCGGTAAATTCGGCGGGCAGCACAAAGTGCCCCGCCTCGCTAATCACCGCAAGTACGTGAAGGATATTCTGGGTTTTTTGGGGGAAAGAGTTTAGGAAGTGTGAGGTC
>JASBTH010000435.1 GCA_030148525.1 Saprospiraceae bacterium
TCGTTCAATGTTTTCAATGTTACCCCTTCCATCTTCATACTCAATAGTGGTCAATCTATTGGGAGTATTTGTGGAAAACGAGCTTGAACTTGGCGACTTTCGGTGAAGGTAAGCTTCCTCTAACCGATCCAGATAATCGTAAGAGTATCCATACGCTTCATAATTTCCTGTTCCATGCCTCCAGACCATGGTAGCAATATTACCGTTGAACATATCTTGTATCGTAGGAGAAATTCCACTTGGTTGGTCGTCATAATACAATGAGAAAGAAAACCAATCACCATCAGGGCTTGTACCCGGATTCATGGAAGAAAGAAAACCATTTTCCAAGTATTCGTAATCCATGCTTTGAAGAACGGTAGATGTACCTACCCCTAAGTCCTTTTCTTTCAATTCATCTTTGATGGTATAGGATAGGGTACTTAAGTGTTCTGTTTGTCCATGAATGCTAATAGTGTGCTCTTCCTGGCGACCGGCATGATCGTAGGTCATTTCATTTATGATTGGCAGTAGCGATCCTCCTGGATATTTGTGATCCCGATCTTCTTTAATCACATTATCACCAAAGTCATACGTATACTCCGTAATGTCAGCCTTGAAATCTCCAATTCGCAGCATGTGATTGCTTTCTATTTTGTCTACCCTACCGTAGCTATCGTAATAGGTTCTAGTATCGATCCGGTCCGTAGTGCCTAGTATCAATTCTCTGTGTCGACTTACCTTTCCTGTGTATATGGTACCGCTTCCTGCAATACCGACTCCATCATACCAGGTTTCTGTTAATACCTCATCCAATGTTTGGTTGCTAGTTACGTCAAGAACGCCGGAGTCCTCGACAAATCCCGTTTTGATATTTCGACCATAGTCATCGAAATGAGTATGCAACCAATCGTTTTTAGCTCGCATATTAGGATCTTGCATAGCGGCCATTAGTGATCGTTCGTTATACAAAAAGTCTTGACTTTCCTCTTGATCCGGAATCCATTTATGAATGATGTTATCACGGCCGTCGTACAAATACCGGAATGTCAATCCATCACTACTCGTGGTAGCGCCAGGGGGTACTATGGTGTCAAGACGGTTTTTATCGTCATACAGATAATCAGTGTCATTGGTTTTTGAACCATCGTCATTCATTTTGCGCATCCGTAACTTTCGTCCCCACTTATCGGAATAAGTGATGTTGTAATTTCCATTTGGGTCCTGAATGGTGTCAATCTTTAGGGTATTGGCTAAATACATAGTCCCTGCGATGGTCTCTGAGCCGCTATTAGTTCCGTAACCAAAATTGGTAGCATACCAATCCGGTGGGGTAACTGATTTTTTCCTGCTCAATGGCGAGGACTCGTAGGTCGTTTCAGTAAACTCCGTCCCTCCCGGAATACTGGACACGTAGTTCCCATTTGTATTGGAAGACTCAAAGGGCTCGTACATCTTAACTGGACGATTGTATTGATCGTACTCTGTTACATTCACAATGTCCTTTTGATCTGGGGAATGCTGTTGGATAACGGACTGAATGGGTCGCCCTAATCCATCTACATATTGAAAAGTTGTTTCTCCGGTAAAAGAACTGCCAGTCACGGAGGTTAAAGAAACATCCGTTTTGACGTAATTACTTGCTGGCGTACCGCCAATGTTATAGGTGAACTCAGTCTCCGCATTAGTGCTTCGCTCTGATATTTCTTTTAATCTTTGGTAGGCATCATAGGTGTAATCTATCTCTTGCCCATCAATGTCAGTAATAGTTTGTAGGAGCTTTGTCGATGCATGATAGCTAAAGGTTTTAGTAAAGCTTTCATATTCCCAGGACAATGGTACCTTTCTAGTTGACTGCCAGGTGATCGTTTCTTCTTCCCAGCCTCTTTCCTGAATTCGTTCGGGGCGTCCTACTACGTGGTGCATTTCCAAAATGGTTCGCTGGACTTTCCATTCACCTGCTGTTGGTGATCCCGTTTCATCCCAGGTTTTTTCGTAATTGCTTATTTTATAGGGGTATAGAAAGTCATTGTCGAAACTAGATGAGCTAACTACTCCATTGGTTCCTTTTACAAAATAACTGTACTCCGTCTTCGTCCCGGATACTAATTCACCATCCACTCCACGTGTCCTTTGTATCGGAACATTTACCATATTCAGGACTACCATAGTGTCATAGACGGGATCCCCGCTGGAATCATCATACGCGTATCGGATAGTGTCTCTAGCGACGGTCCCATCACTATTGGTGGTGATTATCCTAGACACATTTTGATAGTTGCTGTTTCCATATTCATATTCAGTTGTAACCTCCAACCCGTCTGTTTCCGAAATCTCTTTTTTCAGTTGATAAGAACTTGAATAGATGGTATAGTCCTCATCCAACAAACTTGGTTCTATGACCGTATTAACGGAGCACCTGACTCCTGTATCTTTCACTTTGTAGGCCAGGCCAGTCATGCTGGATGGGGTTTTTGTGACGGGAATCTGCACGGATCGCTGAACCAAATTACCGTCTTCCCTATAGGTATAGGATCGGTCCATGGTCTCATTTCGTGCACTAAACTTGGAAGGAATCAAGGGAAAAGTGGCCGGAGAAGAACCAGCTTCGACGGAAAATTTATAATCTTTTTCTCCGTTACCGTTGAATGATTCCTGGACGCGCTTATAAGCAATGTGTTGGCCGGAAAATCCTCCAAGCGGAACTTGACTATTGCTCTGGATGACCGTGTAGTATCCTGTATTTCCTCCTGCCTGGAATTCATCCGAAAGCTTATAGTAAGGAATAGTCCTGAGCACCCCACTTGACTGGTCTGGATTAAGGGAGTCTCGATACGTAAAGGTGCGGATAATGTCGTCACTTCCCTGGGTTCCATCTGGTGCTACCCGGATCTCTTTAATTCTAAGGCCTCCCACCGTTTGATTTAAGGATACGCCAGAAGTTCCGTAATCAGTAATGAGCTCAAAAGTGCCTCTTCCCCGTAATACGCTCAGCGTAAAACGGTAGCGTGTTCCAGGTGAGAAAGATCCAATGTTGCTTAGGGCAACAAAACCCGTTGATCCATCACCGGCGGATACGGAATTAAAGGAGTAACTACCAACTGAAGCGCTATTGTCCAGGTCATACACTTCAATTTCCACCTCATGATTTAAATTTAGGTCAGAACATGATAAACAACCAGGGGTAATTGGAGGGGTAACATCTGAAGTTCCGCAGAATACATTATCACTTACCATCAGATATAGCTCAAATTCCGCATCATCTATCTCCTCTTGATTCTGGAACACATAGGTCGAAATTTGATCTGCAGCACTACAACAGCTTTCTTCAAATTCATCGCAATTCGCTAGAAATAACTTGCTTTCACTGTCCGTAAAGGTGGTGTAATAATCATGTGGTTCGTAGGTGAAATATTCAGAACGACCAAGCGGATGGTCAATTTGCGTCAACGTTCCGGTGACCATGGATGCTGAATCGGGGATTCGCACGCTTTGCCCATACCCATACATCTGACCATCAATCGTATAAACCTGAGGAGGTGCATTTCCTCGATGGTCTTGATTACCTACTTGTCCATTGTAGTACCCCCAATGGTCTACGGCTTTACTTAACCGTCCTGGCATGAATTGATTACCGCCCCCTAAGTCAGTGCCTTCATAGTGAAAAGTATAGGGTGGAATGGTGCTTGACGAAGGGGATACTGGTTTATGTTGTACAGAATCTAATTTAAGCCTGTAGTTTTCAGCATTGCTTCCAGGGGAGGTGGTTTGAAAATAGGTGTAAGAAAACTCCCATTCTGATTCATAACTTCCAGTCTTGATATTAATTTTCTCTAAAGGATAAGCAGTATTCGTATCAACAACAGAAAGTCCTGATCCAGTAGATATTTCCTCTAAATCTGTCCTTTCATTGGTGGTATCTACCCGAAAAGTGATGGTTTCCGTGCTCGAAGGTGTCCTGATTTCCTTTAGCCTTTTACCGCTTACACTGATTCGGTTATAATACGTCTTCCCACCATCATCTGTATACCCCTGGCAATTATCATTTGTATCGGTATAAGGTAAACTAGAGCAGAAATAAAGAGCCTGGGTATATGAACAGGATGCGAGGCTTTTGTAGGTATATAATTCTTCCTCATACTCAAACGTAATGTAATCGATCCCATCGTAGGATTCGATTCTGCTTAAATACCAAGTACTATGATGGGGAAGGTAGCTTGTTTGTGTATTCGGGGCCATATGTGTCCGCTCAATAGCTGTAAGGCCCGTGTTCCCGGGCAGATTACCGAAAATGTACTTTGTCCCATTGGGGGCAATAATGGTGAATCCATCGAACGTATTGGTCGCATAACGCACCTCAATTTTTATGTCCTGTTCTGGCATCAAAAAGGGCTCGTTGTTTTCATCCAGCACAAACTTCCCTGTGTATCCGCCTACGTTGAACGTGAATAGATCTGGCTCAGAATCCTGATCACCCTCAGCTACATCTTCAATTTCGGTATCTGATTGGGTTAAAGAAGACCCCGAATTATAGTAACCGTTCCCATATTCATCAGGTAGGCCCATTACCGTCCTGGTTATCATACCTCCTGCATTTAGGGACCATCCCTGGCCTACCCAACTGGCCGGTTGACCGACCCTTATTCCACTGGCGTGATAGCTCAGTGAAATTGGAACCGAAAGCTTGCCATCTTTTACAGTATATATAGGGATACCGATCGAAGGCGCCCCGGTACTATAGTTCACGGGCATGTCTGCATATTGACCAAGGGATGCTGCATTTGGAGCAGGCATTACTACATCATTGAGTATGCTGTTAGTAGGTTGGCCGAAAGAAATGCAAGGGATTAGGAATAGAAGAACTGCTAGTATTTGGAATACTTGTTTCATGATCACCGGAATTTAGGATAGGTTATTGGAGGATGTTTATTTTTTTAGAATAGGTTTGGCCATCAACTTGGAGCTGAACAACGTAGATGCCGGAAGGCCATCGACTACAGTCTATTTCGGTGGAAAGAAAATACCCTGCCCGGCCACTACGATTCAAAAGCACTTCCCCTTGGCTATTGATTATAAAGACTTGGTAATCACCATTGAAATCAGCCAGTCCAAGATTTAGGCGTATCCTGTCATCTGCCGGGTTGGGAAACACTTTTAAAATGCCATCTACAGGAGTGCCCTCCGACAATGTTAAATCAGGAATATCTTCACAAAACGTTTTTGTGCGAGCAAGAAAAGACCGTGGTCCATTTTCTTGCAATACTGCATTGATCCTGGCCTTTTGACCGGCAGTAAACATGTAGGTCAATTCATCGTCCGTATAATCCATGAAGTTCATGGTCATTTCCACGACTGTCTGATTTTTATAGCAGATTGAAATCTGTTTGTATTTGTCATTTCCAAAGTTTGGTGCATTGTGTATAGGCGTATCTTCTACGCCATCATCTGCACATGGCGTGTAGCGATTCCACAATTCATGAAGACCTAAATAGCTACCTACCAGGTGCGTAAGAGATTTACCCTCGCTGTAAGGATTATCTTCATCTTTAAGGCCGAAGAAATCATAATCAATGACAATTCCATCACTGGCACTGGGCCCGCCAGGCATCTGGGCAAAGCCTGCCCGGTTGCGCTTCAGGTCAACTACCCAAATATTCAAATGGGTTGTGGGATCCCATGGGTCAACTCCACCGGTTCGTACCGCCTTCATATTGTTATCAATACTCCAGGCTGAGGTATCTGATTGGTAATAGAAGATGGCATCTTCTTTTTTGGTACCGTCGGGCGCTTCTTTGGGGAAGCAGAAAGTAATCTCCATTTTGGAAGCACGGTCAAAAAAGCCTTCCAGGGTATCCGCTTTATGCTTGATCGTTTTCTCCCGGGAGAAATCTTGGTTCAGAATGGCTAATTGCTCTAATATGTCTTGTCTGGAAAGCTCCGGAGACTCTGGTCCCTGAAGGATATGGAAGACCACACCGATAGAGAACTTCTTAGTCTGTATGTTATTCTGCTTCAAGGAAATGTACTCCTCAAGCTGCATAGCTTGCATTTTCAGCTCGGGATTGTCGTCGTACAGTTTCTTCTGGTAAGACTGGGTTTCATACCATCGATACGCCCTGGACTGGGCATAAGTCGAAACGGCGAATAGGAGAACAATTCCTCCTAATAAAAGGGTACGGGTGCGTACTGGGTGTTTCATAGGTTCGGTTGCTTTAAAACAGGAAATATTCTTTATTGGGCATAGCACTCCCATGCTATGCTATTAACTTTTGAAATAGGCATAGAGATAACACAGAGAAGACTTGCCCACACTTTTGAAAGTGAGTGTCCTACTCCATTCTTTGTACAATGAAATACAGATTCACCTTATCCTGAAATGGATAAGCCTTTTAATTGGTCGTCATTGAAGGGTCGCAGCCAGCCAGGGCTACTTACATGTTTGGTGGTGTGATTAAGCGATTGCCCAAGAGTTGGGCAATTCGTAGATATGCGTACTGGGATAAGTTTTCCGTTCGATTATATGATATTGAAAAATTCACTTAAAGTCAAGGTGTGACTTTAAGAATTTTTGAAAATAACCCTTAGGGGTAGAGCCGATTTTACCAACACTGACAGGTTATAGGTTTGAGGTATGAGGTTTTAGGCGAGGTTATAGGTAGCATCAAAAACCACTGCAGTCACTGGCTTTTATACCAACAACGAATTGGTTTGGTGTCCCAAACCAATTCGAGTCGAGTATATACTCGCGTGCAAAGGTTTGGCAAAGCCCAAACCCTTTCGGAAGCGGTATAGCACGAAAAATACAATGTGAATATGACCGTTGCTGCTATTACCCTAAACCCTCGGCAAAACCTCCATAACTCTATCAACCATCTCCTCCGTCACATCCAAATGCGTCACAAACCGCACGGTCTGCGGACCAAAAGGTGAGGCCTGAATCCCGTGTTCTGCCAGCTTTTCCAGGTAACTGGCTGCCGTATACGGCGGCTTCACATCAAAGATCAGAATGTTGGAGCGGACCGGACGGACTGAATCCACGTAGGGTAAGGTTTCCAACAATTCGCCCATGCGGCGGGCCCGTTCATTATCGACTTTTAATCGTTCGACCTGGTGATCCAGAGCGTAGATGGCTGCCGCGGCCAGGTAACCGGCCTGGCGCATCCCGCCACCCATCACTTTACGGAATCGCCTGGCCTCCCGAATAAAGGATTCATTGCCGATCAGCACCGAACCGACCGGGGCTCCCAACCCCTTCGACAGGCACAGGGATACCGAATCGAACAAAGCACCGACCGCTGCCGGATCCTCTTCTGTTTCCACCAGCGCATTGAACAGGCGGGCACCATCCAGGTGTAGCCGCAAGTCGTTTGGCTGACAAACGTCCCGAATGGGCTTAACCTCGTCGATGGTATAATAACTGCCGCCGCCTTTGTTACAGGTATTTTCCAGCACCACCAGGCGCGTGCGCGGCAACCAGTCGTACACCGGCTTAATGGCCCCGGCAACCTGATCGGCCGTGATCTTACCGTTGGAGCCTTGTAGCAGATTAACGGAAACACCCGAATTGAAGGCATAGCCCGCACTTTCGTACTGGTAGATGTGGGAGTAGTGATCACAAATCACCTCGTCCAGCGGCTGGGTGTGTACCTTAATCGCTATCTGATTGGTCATGGTTCCGGAGGGGCAAAAGACAGCCGCCTCGTGACCAAACATAGTGGCCACTTTGTCTTCTAATTCATTTACACTGGGATCCTGACCGAATACATCGTCCCCGACCTCGGCCCGCATCATGGCCTCTAACATGCCCGGAGTGGGCTTGGTAACGGTATCGCTGACCAGGTTTATCGTTTGCTTGCTCATGTGTTTATGTCGTTTAGATTTATCTGTCCGCTGAACACAAAAGTGGCCGGTCCGCACAGCCAGATGTCGGTAAAACGCTGACCTTCCCGCCGAAAACGCACGGAGAGATCTCCCCCTCGGGCGTAGACCGGAATTTCCTGGTGCGCTGCATCAGCTCCACTTTCCAGGGAGGATACTAGAGCCGCTGCCGTGACGCCCGTTCCGCAGGCCAGGGTTTCGTCCTCCACTCCACGTTCGTAAGTAGCTATGTAAAGCCCACCGGATCGTCGTTCCACGAAGTTCACGTTGGTACCCTGCTCGCGGAAGCGATCATTATAGCGAATGGCACGCCCCCGTGGCACCACATCCACCTGGTCGAGCGTCGGCACGAATTGCACGTAGTGCGGGGATCCCGTATCCAGGTAATAAAAATCGGGACCCGTTTCCACGGCCGGTACATCATTCATGTGTAATTCCACCCATTCCGGACGCGGCATTCGGGCACGGTGCGGGCCATCGACCGCCAGGAAATGCGCTTCCTCCCTAACGAGTCCCGTTTTTTTGGCGAAAGCCACTATACAGCGCCCACCGTTCCCGCACATACTGCCCGGACGACCATCGGCATTGAAGTAGACCATTTCGAAATCGTAGTCAGGATGATCAAGCAGCAACATCAGCCCATCGCCGCCAATGCCGAAGCGCCGGTCACACAGGCGGGCAACCAGCAATTTGTTATCGGGATCAATCCAGGTTTGGTCCCGCTGATCGACAATGACAAAATCATTGCCTGCTCCCTGGTATTTAAAAAAAGGCATGTCCATGCGCATAAACTATTCGTTCAGTTTAGCTGAATCGCGCGCGGCTTTTTCTTCGGCCGCTTTTTGTTGATGATAAGGCTGTTCGAAGGTAGGCTGGGCTTCGTCCATACCAAAGGGAGCATCCATGGCCCAGTGGCGGTATGCCATAATCGCCAACATGGCCAGGATGAAAATCCCGCCGTAGATGGTCATTCGCCTGCCCCAAACGTTCCCGACGTAGGGGCCATCGAAGGGGGCTCGCTTATCTTCGGAATTATTAGAATCAGACATAATGGCTTTTGCGCAAAGATAGTTAACAGGTTTGAGGTTTGAGGTGTGAGGTT
>JASBTH010000438.1 GCA_030148525.1 Saprospiraceae bacterium
CGCACGGGTAGCCCGACTGGAAATGCGGGAATACGGCATCCCGGCCAGCATTACCCTCGCCCAGGGGCTGTTGGAATCCAATGCGGGGGGTAGCCGTCTGGCTCTCGAGAGCAATAATCACTTCGGCATCAAGTGTAAATCCAAATGCCGTGGATGTACTTGCCGGAATTACTCCGATGACGATGTGTACGATATGTTCCGGGTATTCGACAAGCCACTAGATAGCTTCCGCGAGCACTCCCTGCTGCTCAACACCTCGCGCTACCAATTTCTGCATGATTTGGATCAAAAGGACTACCGGGGATGGGCTCACGGTCTGAAAAAAGCCGGGTACGCGACCGATCCGAATTATCCCGATAAGCTGATCCAAATCATTGAGGAGCTGGAGTTGTATAAGTATGATCGGTAGATTTAGGTTAAGGTTGAGATTAAGATTAAGGGATCTCAACCTAAAACTCAGCCTAAACCTCAATCTGTTCCTACTTCTTAGATTACAGTGTACTTAGCCTTCTCTCAAGCCCCCAACCAATATTACCCAAAAGAGAAACCTGATTAACCATCAGATTTTTCTATTTTGGCCGCCAGCCAAACCGAATGTTGTGCTGGAACGAATTGCCAACCGAATTGATCGACTCAATGACTGGGTGGGACGACAAGTGTCCTGGCTGAATACCATTCTCGTGGCTTTGGTTTGCGTCGATGTCTTTATACGCTACTTCCTCAGTGATAGTTCAGCCTGGATCATGGAGTTGGAATGGCATTTGTTTGCTGCTATTTTCCTGCTGGGAGCTGGCTACGCGTTCCAGCATGATCGCCACGTTCGGGTTGACCTTTTCTACACAAATATGTCGAAGCGTGACCAGGCAATGGTCGACTTCATCGGCACGCTCCTTTTTCTGGTTCCCTGGTGTTTGGTGTTGATTTTCGTGAGCTATCGCTACGCCTGGCAGTCCTTTATCATTCGGGAATCATCGCCTGATCCGGGGGGGCTGCCAGCACGCTACGTCGTTAAGTTTTTGATGAGTATCGGGTTGTTTTTATTGCTTCTACAGGCGATCAGTAAGCTGATTCGAACCGGAATAACCTTGCGTGACACCCGAAAAAACGAAACTGAGTAAAGCATGGCGGTACTGGCGATCATATTATTCATCAGCATTTTCATTCTGATCCTCTACGGGTACCCGGTTGCTTTTACATTAGGGGGTATTTCTATGATCTATGCCTTGTGTTTTTTGGATCCAGCCAGTTTTTCGGCCTTGCCGCCCAGGATTATGGGTGTGATGAGTAATTATGTGCTATTGGCAGTTCCCTTGTTTATTTACATGGGGATCATGCTGGAAAAATCGGGCTTGGCCGAGAGTCTGTTGGAGACCATGGCCATACTCTTCGGTCGCGTCAAAGGCGGCCTGGCCATCTCCGTAGTGATCGTTGGGGCGCTGCTGGCCGCCAGTACCGGTATTGTAGGGGCAACGGTTATTACCATGGGACTCATCAGTTTGCCCACCATGTTAAAGCGCGGCTACCGTCCGGAGCTGGCCACCGGGGTGATTGCTGCTTCAGGTACCCTGGGACAAATCATACCGCCCTCCGTTGTACTGGTACTATTGGGAAGCGTCCTGAACGTCTCGGTTGGAAAGCTATTTGCGGCAGCCTTGTTGCCGGGTGTACTGCTCGTCTTTGTGTACATCGCCTACGTAGCCATTACCGCCTGGCGTAAGCCGGATACTGCACCGGCCATGCCACCGGAGGAAATCCGCGCCTTTCGGTCGGACGATTTCTGGTGGAAGGTCATTAAAGCCTTTTTGTTGCCGATGTTGCTGATCGTGGCGGTACTCGGCTCCATCTTTGCCGGCTTGGCTTCTCCTACGGAGGCAGCAGCGGTGGGCGCCATGGGTGCAACTTTGCTTACCATCTTGCAGGGCAAGTTCAGTTTGGAAGTCCTGCGATCCGTCGGACGGGAAACCACCCACCTGACCTGTATGGTGTTCATCATCTTACTGGGAGCTACCACCTTCTCCTTTGTTTTTCGAGAGCTCAATGGGGATGAGTATCTGATCAACCTCATTCGTACGGCCAATCTGACCTCGAATCAATTCCTGCTACTGGTAATGATCGTAGTCTTCGTGGCGGGCTTTTTTATCGATTTCATTGAGATCATCTTCATTATCGTGCCGGTGGTAGCACCTATATTCGTGGAGTTTGAGATCAGCCTGATCTGGATCGGTATTCTGTTGGGCCTGAACCTGCAAACCTCTTTTTTGTCGCCGCCCTTCGGTTTTTCTTTGTTCTATCTGAAAGGAGTAGCTCCGCCCAGCGTAACTACCCAGCATTTGTACCGGGGTATCATTCCCTTCGTGGTCATCCAACTTATCTTCCTCGCAACGGTGGTGGTGTTTCCGGAGGTGGTGTTCTGGTTGGTGCCGGAGTGATGGGTAATTTTTTAATTTTCAGTGTTTAATGCTCAATTAAAAATTAAACACTAAAAATTAAAAATTACCACTTAGCTCAACCGCTGGATCTGCTCGTAATAGGCTTTCTCTGTAATGCCCGCATAGTCATTCGCTTTTTGCCGAAAGGCCGTATAAGACTCGTACACCCGGGTGGCAAATGGCGTACTTTCCGCCAGCTCACCTACGGCTTCCTGATTGTAGCGGTACAATTGTTCCATAATTTCGGGTGACAGGGACCGCACATCCACGCCGGCTTGCAATAATTCGTTGAAAGAACTGGCGTTCTTAGCCTCCATCTGAGCCAGGCACCACTGATTAGAATACAGGGCCGCAGCTTTTACGATGGCCTGAAGGTCAGGCGACAGACTATCGTAAGCCTTCTTATTGAGGAATAACTCGAGTACCGTACCCGGCTCGTGCCAGCCGGGGGTATAGTAGTATTTGGCGATTTCGTGGAAACCCATCAGCGTATCGTGGTAAGGCCCCAGCCACTCGGTGGCGTCAATGACACCCCGCTCGAGCCCCGTATAGATCTCACCACCCGCCAGCAACACCGGGGAGCCACCGGCTTTTTCCAGCACCTTACCTCCGAGGCCGGGGATGCGCATTTTCAATCCTTTCAGATCAGCCAGGGTATTTACTTCCCGATTGAACCAACCGCCCATCTGCACGCCTGTATTGCCGCCGGGGAAGGGCACCAGACCAAAATCGGCGTATAACTCTTGCCATAATTCCAGACCACCCCCCGCGAGTAACCAGGCGTTGACCTGCTGGGCATTCATGCCAAATGGGACCGTAGCGAAAAATTGAGCCGCTGCCGCCTTTCCCGCCCAGTAATAAGCAGCTCCACTGGCAACTTCCGCCGCGCCAGTACGCACCGCATCGAAGCACTCCAGTGCGGGTACCAGCTCGCCGGCACCATAGACCCGGATCTTGATGCGTCCGCCAGACATTGATTCGCAAAGGTCCGCAAACAACTGGCAGGTCTCACCGATCACCGGAAAATTGGGTGGCCAGGTAGTCACCATCTTCCACTCGTAGGTGCGGCTGCTGAAGGTGTTAGTACCACCTCCCTGTGCCCGGTTTTCGTGTAGTAATCCCCGTAGGAAAAGGGGGAGGGAAATGGTGCCAAGGGCGATGCCCTGGAGGATGCGTTTGCGGCTGATTTTTTTCATGGAGTAGTCTTTGGCGGAAAAAAGTACGAAAAGCCGGTCATAAATCGCAAGTGTCCGACACATACCCTTAGAAACTAATTCTAAAACCTACACACTCGTGCTATGAAAACCTGTTACACCTTTCTCTTTTGCCTGTTGCTGATTCCCTTTTTCCTGAATGCTCAATCGGCCAGTTTGATACCCGGTCGATTGCAGATTAATGGTCAGGTACCTCCGGCCAGTGGGACGAATATCGATTTTCGGAGCGACAATTCCGGAAACAACTTCCTGACGGTTGGCGCCGGTAATAATGGCTCCTCCTACTTCACCCTGAATAAGGGGAACAGCAACATCGGATCAGCCTACGTTACCTATGGCGGGTTTACCACCTCCAACTTTACTTCCTTTGCGGCCTGGAATGCCGGTATTGGAGGAAGTATTTTCGCTGAAAGAAACGACTATGAGGTGGTACTAACCGGTTCCAGTAATTTGTCGCTTAATTTTTTATCACCGCTAAGCATAAGTGCAGAGACTTTGGGAACTACCCTGAGCAGCACCACGGGTACCACCCTTACCCTGGAAAGAGGCACCAATCCGGCTTCTCTTTTAATCAAGTCTTTTGAAAATGGTTTCGCCGGTAACAATGACTATGCCGGGTTCCAATGGTCTCCGAATGGAGATGGGACCGAGCTTAACCTTTTTGCAACATCCTTTGACAATACCGGAGGTTTCCCAATATCCTCAATTGCCACCGTCGGAACGTTCAAATCTAACGGTAATTTTGCGCCGACCGGGGACATTGAATTTGGGATTATTGAAGTGGGAAACCTGGGTTCCTCAAATTTGGGCATTGATGCCGATGTAGTGCCTTATTCCGGTAACGCCGGTTGGGACCTTGGTAATAATGTAAATGGAGAACGTTGGGACGATGTGGTCGCGGATGATTTCATTAACGCCTCTGACCGCAGACTTAAAAAACAAATCCACGCGCTACATTACGGACTAGATGCCATTATGCAGCTAAAACCGGTACAATACAAATACCTGGATGACCACGATAGCGAAAAAGACCATTTAGGCCTGATTGCCCAAGAAGTACTCGATATCATTCCCGAAGTGGTTGCAACCCACGATGTGGATGCCGACAGCACCGGCCGGCTGGTGCGTACTAAGAACGAATATTTGGGTCTCAACTACGTAGCCCTGGTTCCCGTCCTGATCCAATCCATCCAGGAACAACAAACGGAGATCGAAGAACTCCGCGCCGAAAAAGCTGACCTGGAAAGTCGTCTGGCTCGTATCGAAGAACACCTCGGCCTGGAAACACAAGAGGAAGACGAAACCATAATCCTCACCGGTGAAAAACCACAACTGGAGCAGAATGTACCGAACCCGGCCACAGATCAGGCAGCTATATCTTATTATCTGCCACAGGACGTAAGCCGGGCCGAGCTGCGCCTTTTCGACCAAAGTGGACGCCTGCTGCAACAAACGGCTCTCAATAATCAGCCTGGGCAACGCACCGTACGCCTGAAGCTGCAGCAACTACCGGCTGCGACCTATACCTACAGTTTATTCGTAGACGGGCAGGTGGTGGCGAGTCGGAAACTGGTGGTGCGATAGTGCAACTTCCGGAGGAAATGCTGAATGTTCAGTGCTCAGTGCTCAATTTAGCACTGAGCACTGAGCATTCTACACAGTCGGGGAGGTTACCGTCCGTTTTTCCTAGCTTAAAGGTATTCGAAACACTTGACCCACTGGTTAAGGTTTAGGCTGAGGCTAAGGCTGAGAATCCTTAACCTGAATCTTAACCTAAATCTTTGTCTCTCAAATACGCTATCCCTCCTACTTGCCCGGTGTTTGGATCGATCATGAAAGTCCTATCTTTATCCCATGAACGAAACATGGAACCAACTCGCCGGCACCCTGACTATCACCGATTGGGCCTTATTTCTGGTGGCGGCCTTTTTGATCGGAGCGGCCAAGGCC
>JASBTH010000449.1 GCA_030148525.1 Saprospiraceae bacterium
TACCTATCACCCCAAACCTCAAACCTCAAACCTCCAATGATAGATTTGTACAATTATTTGATATTCTAGTTCAATTGCGGTATTTTATTTCACCCTACCTTAAGGATGTATAATTTAAGTTGCAAATAGCCTAACTACACAAACCGACAGGTAATGAAACTAAACGGGAAGCACACCTTTGACGCCCCGCCGGAAGAGATCTATAATATCCTCATGGATACCGAAGCCCTGGCACGCATCACGCCGGGTATCACTAAATTAGAAGAAACGGATACCGACCAGTACAACGCCATCGCCGATGTGAAGATCGGCCCTGTCAGCGGTTCCTTCAAAGGGAAGGTTAAGCTGACCGATAAAAAACCAAATGAGGGATTCTCCATGTCGGTCTCCCAAAACAGTAAGATCGGCAATGTGAACGCCGATGTGCACATTCACCTGGAACCAACGGGTGAACAACAAACCCAAATGAGCTTCGAGGGGCTAGCCAAAATGTCGGGATTACTGGCCCGCACCGGCCAGCGCGTGCTCAGCGGCGTTGCCAGCACCCTTACCAAACAGTTTTTCTCGGCGATGGAAGACGAGATCAAGCAGCGCGCCTGATCTCCCATCCCTGTTTTACCCCGTCCGACCTCAACAAATAAACGACTGACCAACCCTTGTTCCTCACGCTTTACCGGTAACACCAAAAGCCACAAAATATTATTCTTCATACTTAAATCTCAAATCAATGAGTGTACGAATTCAGGTAACCATAAACGGTCAGTCCCGGGAAGCCGAAGTGGAGCCCCGGACCCTGCTCGTCGACTTCCTGCGCGAGCACCTGCAACTGACCGGCACCCACGTTGGCTGTGATACGAGCAGCTGCGGAGCCTGTAACATCCTGATCGATGGGCAATCCGCAAAATCCTGCACCATGCTGGCCGCTCAGGTCGATGGCAGCGAAATTATTACCGTGGAAGGCCTTGCCCAAAATGGTAATCTTCACCCCATCCAGGAGGGCTTCAAGGAAGAACACGGCCTCCAGTGTGGCTTCTGTACCCCCGGCATGATGATGACCGCCGTGGACCTGCTCAACCACAACCCCGATCCCTCTGAATCAGAGATTCGCCATGCCCTGGAAGGCAACTTCTGCCGCTGCACCGGCTACCACAACATTGTCCGGTCGGTACAGTACGCCGCTAAAAAGATTCGTGAATCCAAAAAAGAAGCCGTAGCATGACCTATATAGGAAAATCGGTAAAGCGCGTTGAGGACAAGCGCTTTATCACCGGAAAAGGAAACTATACCGACGATATCGTGCTGCCGGGCATGCTCCATGCGTTCATACTTCGCAGCCCCCACGCCCACGCCCGCATTAATAGCATCGACATCAGCGAGGCTGAAAAGGCCGAGGGGGTAGTCAAAATATACACCGGGAAGGATATTGCCGAGTCCGGCGTTGGTGGTATTCCCACCGGTTGGCAGGTGAACTTCAAGAATGGCGATACCATGAAGGAGCCGCCACACCCCATCCTGGTCACCGACAAGGTGCTCCACGTAGGGGATAACATTGCCTGTGTTATCGCCGAAACCAAGCAACAAGCCAAGGATGCTTCCGAACTCATTGAGGTAGACTACGAATTACTCGATGCCGTCTCCAATCCCCGCGACGCTGCTGCCGACGGTGCACCCCTCGTACACGATGATGCACCCAATAATATCTGTTTCGACTGGGAATTGGGTAATCCCAAAGAAGAAGTGGACGCGGCCCTGGAAGGTGCCCACCACATAACCAAACTGGAACTGCGCAACCAGCGCGTAGTACCCAATGCCATTGAGCCACGCTGCGCCATCGGCCAGTACGAGGATTCGACGGGCAAATACACCCTGTACACCACTTCGCAAAACCCCCACCTGACCCGTCTGCTGATGACGGCCTTTGTACTCGGCATACCCGAGCACAAAGTGCGCGTAGTAGCGCCCGATGTGGGTGGCGGATTCGGTAGTAAAATCTACCATTATGCCGAAGAGGCCATGATGATCTGGGCCTCCCAGCGCATCGGACGCCCCATCAAGTGGACATCGGATCGTAGCGAAGCCTTTATGACCGACGCCCACGGCCGCGATCACGTCACTACGGCCGAAATGGGTTTTGACAAAGACGGTAAGATCGTCGGACTGCGCGTGAATACCCACGCCAACCTGGGAGCTTACCTCTCGACCTTTGCTCCGGCTGTACCCACCTGGTTGCACGGTACGCTGCTGCAGGGCGTCTACACCACGCCCAAGATCCACATCGACCTCGTGGCTACCTTTACGCACACCACTCCGGTGGATGCCTATCGTGGCGCCGGTCGCCCGGAGGCAACTTATTTATTGGAGCGCCTCATGGATACCGCTGCCCTGGAAATGGATATGGACCCGACGGAACTTCGGTTCAAAAATTTCATCCCCGCTTTCGACGGAGTAGAACAGGAAGGCTATACCACCCAGGTAGCTCTCCAATACGATAGCGGTAATTACGAAACCGTTTTCAAGCGGGCGCTGGAGATGGTGGACTACGACAATTTCCGCAAAGAACAGGAGGAAGCCCGCAAGAACGGCAAGTACCTCGGCATTGGCTTTTCCACCTACATTGAGGCCTGCGGTATTGCGCCTTCGGCTGTAGTTGGTGCCCTCGGCGCCCGCGCCGGATTGTACGAGGTTGGCCAGGTACGCGTACAGCCCACCGGTAAGGTGAGCGTATTTACCGGTGCTCACTCGCACGGACAAGGACACGAAACTACCTTCGCCCAGGTGGTCGCCGACCGCTTTGGTATCCCATTGGAAGACGTGGAGATCATTCATGGTGATTCCGACTCGGTCGCCTTCGGTATGGGAACCTATGGCTCCCGCTCGCTGGCGGTAGGTGGTAGTGCCATCGTCAAGAGTATCGATAAGATCATTGAAAAAGGAAATAAAATTGCGGCCCATAAACTGGAAGCCTCCGAAGACGATATCGAGTTTGCCGAAGGTAAATGGACGGTGAAGGGAACTGATAAGAGCATCGGCTTCGGGGATGTGGCCCTGACAGCCTACGTGCCCCACGATTACCCGGAAGGGGTGGAGCCCGGACTGGACTTCAGCAGCTTCTACGATCCGGCCAACTTCACCTATCCCAACGGCGCACATATTGCCGTAGTGGAGGTGGACAAAGACACCGGGAAGGTGACCCTCAAACGCTTCATTGCGGTCGATGACGTAGGGAACGTGATCAACCCCATGATCGTCGACGGTCAAATCCACGGAGGACTGGCCCAGGGAATCGGTCAGGCCTTGCACGAAGGTGCCATCTACGACGACTTCGGCCAGTTGGTCAATGCCTCGTACATGGATTACACCATGCCCCGGGCCGATGATCTGCCGAGCTTTGAGATCGACCGCATCGAGACGCCCTGCCCCCACAATCCACTGGGTGTGAAAGGGGCCGGTGAAGCCGGAGCCATTGGTTCTACGCCGGCCGTCGTCAATGCGGTAATGGATGCCCTGCGTCCTCATGGGATCAAAAACCTCGAGATGCCGCTGACGCCCGAACGCGTATGGCAGGCCATGCAGTCTTAACCCTTTTTTCAACAGAAATCAAATATCATCATGATACCAGCCAAATTTGATTACGAACGTGCCGGCTCGGTCGACGAAGCGTTGACCATGCTGGCTCAACACGGCGATAGTGCCAAAATACTGGCCGGGGGACACTCCCTCATTCCGGCTATGAAGCTGCGCCTCAACCAGCCCGGTGTCCTCATCGACATCGGACGCATTAAGGAGCTTCGCTACATTAAAGACGGTGGTGACCACGTCGCCATCGGTGCAGGAGCTACCCACGACGACATCCTCAACTCCGATCATTTCGGCGGCGGACTGGAGATGTGGACCGAAGCGGCCGGTATGATCGGCGATCCTCAGGTACGCCACAAAGGCACCCTGGGTGGTAGTATCGCCCACGCCGACCCGGCAGCCGACTGGCCCGCAGTGCTACTTGCCTCCGATGCCACCATCGTGGTGAAAGGTTCCGGCGGGCAGCGTGAGATCGCATCCTCCGACTTTTTCACGGGCTTTTACATGACCGACCTGCAAGACGGTGAGCTCATCCTCGAGATCAGGGTGCCCAAGCCGCCGGCCGGTTCCAAATCGAGTTACCAGAAGTTTATGCAGCCGGCTTCGCGCTTTGCCATTGTGGGATGCGCCGCGGTGATCACCATGGATGGTGGTTCCTGCTCGCGTGCCCGCGTAGGTATGACGGGCGTGGCCGACGGTCCCTACCGCGCCACCAACGTGGAGGATGCCCTTACGGGCAAAAGCCTCGACGAAGGTGCCGTCGAATCGGCATGTGCCGATGCTGCCGAAGGGCAATCGGTCATGAGCGACCATTTTGCCAGCGAGGGTTATCGCGAGCATCTGGCCCGTGTCTACGCCAAGCGCGCCGTCATGGCCGCCAGTTAATTGATTAGTAACCCCACCCAGTGGGAAGACCATTTAGGTGGCAGCCGGTCAATTGGATTGGCTGCCATTTTTTTAAAACCCACCCCATCCCTCCCTTTGGTAAGGGAGGGTGCCACCATCTTTATAAAAAAGTATTTGATTACTTTTTAAAGCAAAAACGCCCCTTCCCTTCAGCAAAGGGAAGGGGTTGGGGGATGGGTTTTAAAATGCTGCTTTCCCAAATGCACCAATCCACTCTATGACACAACACCCATCTCTTGAGGACGTACGTACCATGCTCGCCGAGCAGGGCTATATCACCGAACCCGGTATTGTGATGTCGGTCTTTCTGGCTATGGAGCTGAATAAACCCCTGCTGATCGAAGGACCGGCCGGAGTGGGTAAGACGGAGATTGCCAAGGTGATGGCTTCCGCCAAAAAGACGGATCTTATCCGCCTGCAGTGCTACGAGGGGCTCGACGCCGGCCAGGCACTCTACGAATGGAACTACCAGCGGCAGCTACTCCACCTGAAACTGGATGAAGGCAGCAATCGCACGCTGGAAGAGCGGGAAGAGGATATTTTTAGCGAACGCTTCCTGCTCAAGCGACCCTTGCTCCAGGCTATCACCCACGATAAACCACCCGTACTCCTGATCGATGAGATCGACCGGGCCGACGAAGAATTTGAGAGCTTTCTGCTGGAGGTGCTGTCCGATTGGCAGATTTCCATTCCCGAGATCGGGACCATCAGGGCTACACATATTCCGCAAGTGATCGTGACCAGTAACCGGGTGCGGGAGCTGTCGGAGGCCCTGCGTCGGCGTTGCCTGTATCTGTACATCAACTATCCCGACTTTGAAAAAGAATTGCAGATCGTACGGGCCAAAGTACCTCAGATCGATGCCCGACTGGCAGAGCAGGTATGCGTCTTCATGAAGGAGGTACGCCAGTTGCGCCTCGAGAAAACGCCGGGCATCGCCGAGACGCTCGACTGGGCCACCGCCCTCGCCGGTCTCCACATCGACGCCCTCGATAAAGAACTGGTGGAGAACACCCTCGGCATCATTCTGAAAGACTGGCAGGACATCCGTCAGGCACAGGATTCCCTGTCGGAGTTGCTTGAGAAGGTGGGGGCTATTTCGAAATTGGGGTAAAACCCACCCCTTCCCTCCCTTTGGAAAGGGAGGGGGATACGCCATATACTAAAAGAACTATCCTTACCGATAGCTCCATTCCCTTCCCTTGAAAAGGGAGGGCGATACACCATATACTAAAAAAACTACCCCTTC
>JASBTH010000450.1 GCA_030148525.1 Saprospiraceae bacterium
AGGAGAGATAGTGCTGCTTTCGGCCTTGCAGGCGGTCCGGACTGGATACCTCAATTTGGGGGGAATATTGCTATCGTTTTCTATGGGTACCTTAACGGCCGATTGGTTTTTTTACCTGACGGGGCGTCACCGCGGACGGACTTTTCTCGAGCGGCATCCGCGCATGCACCGGCCATTTATAAAAATGGAACGGCAGTTCAACAAGTGGGGTTACTTCCTCTTGCTGACCTACCGCTTCATGTATGGGTTTCGGGTGGTACTGCCCCTCTTGTTTGGGCTGTCTGGGGTAAAGCCACTGAGGTTTGCTTTTTATTCCCTGACGGGGACAGCGCTTTGGATTTCCTTTTTCACTGTATTGAGTCTATTTTTTACAGGATTAGTGATGGAGGCCATACATTTGCTGAAGTCCTGGAGCTGGGCCCTCTTACTTATTCCCATTGCGATTGCCACTGCCTTGTGGTGGTATCGGAAACATTATTCATCTTCCACGACCAAGGGGAACCAAGAGGATACGACTTCTTAGTCCTGACCCACCACCTTCACTACCGAGCGGGCAGCGTGCATTTGCTTACTCACCGCCTGCGCCTGGGCTGAATTGGTCGTAGCCGCAGAATGGGGCTGGTGATACATTGCATCCATCTCATCAATCAAATCATCATACTCCCTGGCCAACTCTTCCTTCTTGGACATATCCAGAGTAGTGGTACTGACTTTCGTCAAAAATGATTTAAAGGATTGGACGAATAACTCTGTCCTCGACTTGGATGAATCAATAGGACATGGATAACCTTTCTGAGCGGAGAGCGTCACGGCACTCGTACCCAGAAAAAAGACAACAAGCAGGGAATAGGCAAATAAGGTTCTCATGGCAGTGGTGATAATAAATGATTTAGTTCTTTATCGAATACACCTGCAATATCCATAAATAACACGCTTACAGCAAGTTATAAACAGGTGCACTCGACTATCCGGCCTGACTACCGATAAACACCCGGTAAACCATCGACAAAAAGCACCCTGGGAAGGATCAACGCAAAACACCCACATCCCAGCATAAGCAGCCAGTATTGCACAAAAAATATTTAATTAATCTATAAAATGAATTCAATTCAGAATATAATTCCTTACAGGTCACTTTTTATACAGGTTTTACCTGCTGCTTTCGCAAAAAAGGGCCTGTGCGCACCCTTGCTTGGTGTGTGATACCCTAATAAGCATTGTAGCAACCAGCCTAGTAAAATCAGCCCTTCCCGCCTCCATTGATGCGGGAAGATTGTCATCTGATCACATGCCAACTCCTTGGGGGGGCAGTTAATAATTGAACCTGATCTATATCGAGCAGACGGGTATTTTTATCCAAATTCGTAGACAATCCCACTCGATTTGGCTATTTTGAATGGAAGAAATTTCTCAATACCACAAACAACCGTAACATGGAGAATCCAACTCAAAAAACCCAAACAGATCCGAAAGTTATCGGTATCGTATCCTACCTGACCTTGATTGGGTGGGTCGTTGCCATCGTGCTCAATAACCCCAAACAGGAGCTCGCCTCCTTCCACATCCGTCAGTCACTGGGTATATTCCTTTTAGGCTTCGTATGCGGACTGATTCCCGTTTTGAACATTATTCTGTGGATCGTTCCCCTTATCGCCTGGATAATTGGCTTTATCGGCGCCGTTCAGGGCGAGAAGAAGCTAATACCCTACATCGGTCATTACTTCCAGGATTGGTTTAAGTCCCTGTAAGTACCGCAACCGTACACGAAAAACCCGACTGTCGTAACCGACAGTCGGGTTTTTCTTTTACCAATAGGCAAAAAAGGAAGCGTGAAGCCAATTTGGCCGGCACGCTTCCCGCTATCGCCATAATTCCTCTGTAACGAAAGGGCAGACGCACCTTTTGCATCGGCAATAGCAAAACAAATCAAGGGGCAAAAAAGAAGGAAGCACACCTATGTCTGCTTCCCTCCCTATTTCAATCCTCTTTTAGTTGGTTTTTGACAACTAGCTATTTCCTGTAAACACCCGCAACTTATTGCGAAATAAGGAAATCCAGTGCCTCATCTGATTTTTGCGAAAGCATGGGAAAAAAATCAGGACTTGACCAACTTATGCTGTTCTACCAGCTTTTCATCTTGTTGGATACGCACGATATACATGCCTTTGGGAAGCTGAGCAAGGGACCATTCGATGACACTCGCCGGGTGGGTCACAGCGCGCTGAAGCACTCGTCCCGAAAGATCTGTTAACTGAACTTCCAGTCGGCCAGCAGACTGATGTTGACCTAGTTCCACCCGTACCTGACCCTGAGTTGGGTTTGGCCATATTTGCACCGACGCCGATGTTCTTTCCGGGGAGATCCCCGACAGACCAGCCAGTAAACCGGAAAAAGTTTGGTCCAGATTGGGCAATCCGGGTGTACCTAGCCCCGGCAGGCTCCAGATAAAATCAGCGTAGGTCAATCCCCGGCCGATCAATTGGAGGGTGGCATCGGGTAAAAGCTGGGGACCTATTAGTTCAGCGGTCTGCCCGACGGCTGCTCCTTCCACTGCTGTGACACCGACTGACAACCCGTAAGTAATGAAGTTGATCACCTGCCCGGACTGATCGACCAGCGCTACCGAACCACCGTCCGTGGCTTCTCCAGGGTCGGTCATGGCAACATCGTACCACACGGTTCCATTCTGCCCACCAAGAGTGGGAATGGTTCCATTCAGGTAATCAATCTTATAGATCGTACCGTCAACTTTATAGAAAACCAGAGATGCGTTCGAAAGATCTGTTCCATCTGAACCTGCTATCTCCAGGCCCTGCCGGCCACCGAGATAATCAACTTCATTGATGAAATAAGACTGAGCCCATGAGCTGGCGGAAAAAGCCCATAGCAAAAGAAGTGTACATACGTTTTTCATGGCGAATAGCTTAAAAGTCAAACAATGGGTGTCTCAGGAAATAGCTATCACCAAAAATCAGATCAATGCCAAAAATACATGATTTTATGATTTCAAACAAGTTCAATCGGAATTTCGTAGTATTCCACCACTGCCGAAATTAACTTTCCCGTTCCGTGCAGATGGCTTTCCCGGGTCTGTTCCAACATAGCTTCCAGCTTTTTCACATACTGTGAGCGCCCCGTAGCTAACCACTTCGAGGAATAGTACATCCCCAGGATGGTGAGATCGTTTTCGGGATTTACCACCTTCTTGCGCGTCGATTTCTTGTATCGACGATAGGCTTCTTCCACCTTATCGTGATCCTGTATATTAAAGGCTGCCATGATCAACGTGGTGTAGATCCCATCAATAAATGAATGAAATGGAATTTGCTGGTAGAGTACAAAAATAGACTCCAACCGTTCAATGGCTTTGCGATTATCCGCTTCATCACCCAACAGCAGTAATCCACAATACATACTCAATATGTTAATATACCGCAGGGTGTAGGTCGCTTCCAACTGCTTATTCTCCAGAATTTTCTCGCACCGCTCCCGGAGTTTCCCAACCTGATCTTTAACCTTTTGGTCAAGGACCGACAAATGATCATCCCGGTAACTCGTCATGTAATTACTGACGTAGTGACTGGCTTGTACCCCAATAGAGAATAACTCAGGAAGATTAACGAAAGAATTCCAGTACAGGTTAGCCTGACTTTCTTCCATGATGTGATCAGCCGCCTCCAGCATGCGGTCCGTATCCATCGCCCTAATGGTATAATTCATCTGCAAAAAAGCCAGGCGGGGACGAATATTCAGCATGAACGGCAAATAAATGTAATCGTATTTCTCCAGGTCTTCGGTGAGCGCATCCATCTCCGCCTTATTACCAGCTTCATAAAAACTGGCGTGACGAAGGTAATAGCGTACGTAGCACTGAGCAAAGCGTGCCATTTTACGAACCAAAAAAGCTTCGCTTTCCTGAAATTGTTGGAAAAAAGCCAGATGCTCATCCGGTTGTTCTCCCTCCTTAGGCTTGCCTTTCGGCGAAAAATGTTCGTTTAAATACGTCAGAATGCTGTGTAAATCCTGCTGGTGCCGTTGAATGATTGCTATTTGTTCGTAAAACCGATTTGTTTGGCGGTTCGATTCTTCCAATTGGAGTTTCTGGATCTGAATCAATAGTGCGCGGTAGAGTGTTGGAAAATCCTCGATCTTTTCGGCTAACTCCAATAGTATCTGCAGTCGGGCTTCAGCACGTACCGGTTGCCCTTCATTGATCAGTCGCTGGATCTGAAAAACATTCCCACTCAGGTAATCCGGATAGTTCTTAATCAAATGAGCCGAGAACCGAAAGGTGTAATAAGCCAGTTGAAAAAATTTCTTGCGATCCTTTTCCGTTACTTCTTCCAGACCGTAGACTTTACGGCATAGTTCATCTGTTTCCTGACTCACTTCGACGTTTCGATCGATAACATCAACCAATGCTAATGGATAGTACGAGCGTATGCTATGCACTTTAAGGTGATCCCTAAATACCTCAAAATGTGCCTCATCCAGCAATTTCACCAACTTTTCAATTAATAGCATAATTCATTCGCAGCTATATCGGGATTGCAAAAAATGTATATTTTCTAAAAAACCTAAAACCGGATTTACAAGCAGGTACGTAATTACCATTGAATCGTGTCTCTTTTTTTCTCATGCTTTCGCAAAAATCAGATCAAACCTTTTGTTTAAGCGAAAAGGAAGACATTGTTGTCAGAAGCTATAATAACATGAAAAAACACTTTACTCTAATCGCCTGCTGGGCCTTTTTTGCCTTGAGTAGTCCGCCCGGGGCCGCCCAAAACGGCAGCCTTTACGATGCAGCGACTATTCGCCAATTACTCAATGACCAATACGACAGCTGGCAGGAAAAACCTGCCAAATGGACGTCTTTTACGGTCTCTGACCAATACACCGAAACCAAATCCGGGATAACTCACATCTACCTTCAGCAAACGTTCGCAAATATTCCGGTCGATGGATACACCCTCAGTTTGCACCTTCGCGATAACAAGATACAGTACGTACAGGACGATTTTGTACATAATCTCGTTATTCCACTTACGGAACATACATTAGATGCCACTACGGCAATCAGGAAAAGCCTGGATAGTATGCCTGACCTGCGCATCAGATCGGGTGCTTCTCTTCCGGAGGGAACTAAGCGAAACGGCTCCTATTATTTCGATCTGCCCGATCAGTTGGCACAACCAGCTAAAGCCCAAAAAATCTGGACCGTTGTTGGTGACCAACTGCGCCCAGCCTGGTTGACGGAGATTTTCCCCTCCGATCAACAATCGTTCTGGCGAACGACTATCGATGCCCAAACGGGATCTGTTATTTCCAAAAAAGACTTAGTACTGCACTGTACCTTTTCCCATGTTAATTCAGGTGCAGTGTCCCATGACCATACCCATATAACCCCAATCCTACATCCTGAAACCACTGCCTCCGGGAATACCTATCGGGTATTTCCGGCAGGGGTGGAATCTCCGGTACACGGTTCACGCACTCTGATTACCACCAATGGTGACCCTGTGGCCTCACCAAACGGATGGCACAACGATGGATTAATCAGTTACTCCGTCACCCGTGGGAACAACACCTATACCTATACTGATCCTTCGGGCCTGAATACGGGAACTCCTGCTTCAGGAGGGCTTGGGGTATTTAGTCCTCTGAATTTCGACTTTCCCCTCGATACCAGTCAGAACCCGTCCACCTATCGCGATGCAGCTATCACCAACGCTTTTTTCTGGACAAACTCAGCCCACGATTTCTTTTATCACTACGGTTTTGATGAAGTAAGCGGTAATTTTCAACACAGCAACCTTGGTAAGGGCGGACTGGGACTGGACGCCGTCCAAACTGAAGTACAAGACGGAAGCGACGAAAATAATGCCAGTTTTTTCACCCCGGCAGACGGACTTGCCCCCCGTATGGAACTGTATTTGTGGAATCAACTGGGGCCCAGCGACATTCTGGAGGTTACGGGCGGGCCATCTCTGTCCTCAGACTGGATTCAGGGAGTAGCCGCTACCTTTGGCCAGGACATTAGCACCGAGGGCACTGAAGGCGAAATTGTTCTGGTTGAATCCAGCCCATTAGCGCCTGATGGCACGGCCACACAGGGGTGTGGCACGGGATTCGGTGTCGGCTTACCGCCCAACAACGATGTATTTGGACGCTACGTCCTCATCGACCGTGGCACCTGTTCATTTGCTGAAAAGATTATGGGCGCCCAATTGGGCGGTGCCATTGGAGCAATTATCATCAACGATGACCCCAATGCAGAACCCATCGCCATGGGCGGCGAAGGTACCGAAGGCATCGTTATTCCCAGTGTAATGATCGGTTTCCACGACGGACAGCTACTCAAAAAAGCAATCGCTGAAGGAGTTACCACTGTCCGTTTGGCCTACCGCGAATCGCCACCTCCCGCCCGGGATGCATCCCTCGACCAGGGAATCATCTGGCATGAGTATGCCCATGGGGTATCCACACGTTTGACGGGTGGGCCAGGCCAGGCATGCCTGGGAGGCAATGAACAAGCCGGCGAGGGCTGGAGCGACTATTTTGCCCTGATGACTACCATGACGGAATACGACCTGGCCGACCGGGGTCAGCGGGGCCGGGGTATTGGTAACTACCTATTGAATAATAAACCTTTTCAAACCGGGTTACGCCCCGCTCCCTACGCCCGGGATTTGTCGGTTAACCCATACACCTATTCGGATTTAACTAAACCTGAAATTACAGTACCTCACGGTGTTGGATTCATATTTGCATCTGCACTCTGGGATTTCACCTGGGGCCTGATCGACCTGTATGGATACGACACCGATCTAATCGGGGGCGACGGTGGAAATAATCGCGCTATTCGCCTGGTAATGCAAAGTCTGCGACTTCAACCCTGTAATCCGACCCTGATCGATAGCAGGGACGCCCTCCTGGCGGCTGACCAGTTGCTGTACGGCGGTCAACACCGGTGTCTCATCTGGCAATCATTCGCGGGGAGAGGTATGGGCTTCAGTGCCGATGCCGGTACCTCCGAAATAGGTGACGAAACACCTGCTTTCGATTTGCCTGCGGACTGTAACAGTGAGGTAGTCATCCGGAGATCAACCGGATCGCTACTCCTGACCAACGGAGAACCAGTTAATATTGAATACGAATTGACAAATACCGGTAGTGTTAAGCAAAAATTTGTGTTCTTCTCGGAGTTACTGCCGGATGGACTGGAGGTAGTTGATAAGGGCGATGTACGTTTTTGGCGCCGCATAGGACGCATATTCGCCTGGGGCCGCAACCTGCAGGCCGGCGAACGGGCCACCTGGACGATGACCGCCCGTCCGAACGTACCCAGGGCTACCAAAGTGAACACCTACGAAACGGCGGAAGAAGGGGCCAGGCATTGGTCAGCAGGACCAGGTTTGGAACCCTGGTCGATCACAACCTCCGATGCCAATAGCGGCCGTCAGGCCTGGTTTGTCCGCAATCCAAACCAGTTGAGTAATCAAAGTCTAAACCTACAGAACCCGGTTACTATAACCCCCGAAACCCAATTGGTTTTCTGGCATCGCTTTGATACGGAAGAAGGATTGGACGGCGGAGTAGTTGAAACATCTACCGATGGCGGACTCACCTGGAATGACCTGGGTCCTTTATTCACCGAAAATGGCTACAACCGGCAAGTTCTGGCTATTGATAACCCATTACTCGGAGGTCTTGCCTTTAGTGGCAATAGTCAGGGATGGATAAAAAGTCAGGTTGATTTAGCTCCTCTGGCTGGACAGGAAGTGCTGATCCGCTTTCGCTTTGCCTCCGACTACCTCGTTCCCGGCAAGGGCTGGTGGGTCGACGATATTTTGATCGGTGAGAATCCAACCTTTATGGAAGCAGAGGTTGCCCTCTGTAATGGAGACGGGACCTACAGTTTTGATCGCAATGTTCACCTGGTGGTCGAGCCTATAGCTTCCCCTGCCAGACAGACTACTGTCGCCCTCGCTACGGCATCCGATAAGAAGGCCGGTGTCTTCCCGAATCCGGTGGTGGATCGGGCTCAGTTCTACTGGCCCTACCAAGAGTCGGTCAATCTCCAATTAGTCAATGGTTATGGGCAGATCATCAAGAACTGGCAATCCATCTCAGGATCTAACACACTAGATATGAGTAATCTACAAGATGGTATTTACTGGATTCAAGTGTCCGGTACCGATCAGCCATTCAGTCAAAAAATAGTGATCCAAAGTACCCGTTAGGGTAACCCCTGGATCTAAAGAGTGTTATTATAGCGTGATTTTCCAAGGCGGCCCCGGAATGTACCGGGGCCGCCTTTTTATGAAGCCCTCCGGTCAATTTCCGTATATTGCTCTTCGCTATGCTACGAAGGCCCATCTTTCGCGGATACCTCCTCATGCTGCTAGCCGCTGCCTGGCTACTGATCTACCCGTCGATTCACCAGCGTTCGGCCTTTCTCCGGCAGCATTTTCGCACCTATTCCTATTTATTCACGGCCCGGGTAGCTCCGGCGACCCCTGATTCGGTGCAGACACAGGTATCGCTGCCCGACTCCATAGCCCTGGACTCCGTCAGACTGGATTCCCTCCTGGCCGCACCTCCAACCTCCGCAGAAGCCATCCCCGCCGATATTCCACCCTTGGTCGGCGACTACACCGGACTGAACCAGTTGGATTCCTTTTTTTTAGAGCTTCAGCAAAATAAGGGCCAGATCCGCATCGCCTATTACGGTGATAGCTCCATCGAGGGCGATCTCATGTGCATGACTTTTCGCGACAGCATGCAGCAGCGTTTCGGTGGAAACGGGGTAGGCTTCGTGCCAATTATGTCGGAAATACCGGGCTTCCGCCGTTCGGTGCGCCATTCGTTTTCCAATAATTGGTACCGCAATGTCATCGGCGAATCGAATGACCGCAAGCTGCTGCGGGGCATTTCCGGGGAATACTTCGTGGCCGACCAGGCTCCTCCCCTCCCCGACTCTTTGGCAGTGGACTCCCTGCTCACTGAAGAACCTGCCTCCGATGAGTACTGGGTTCAGTACCGCGGTAGTCGTTGGTTTACCGGTACGCGTACCTTCGATCAGTCCCGCCTTTTCTACGGACGCCCGCAGGCAGATTCTACTGGCCGTGCTTACGGTTCGGTCTACAGTTATGCCAACGGACAATCCAACACACACACCCTTTCAGCTCCCGAACTGGTCAACGAGGTGGTCCTTACGGATTCGGTGGCCGACCGGGTTCGTCTGCAATTTGACATGTACGGCACCTACCCACTCTACGGAGTGAGTCTGGAAAGTGAGCAGGGCATCATTGTCGACAACTTTCCGTGCCGCGGAAACTCGGGACGAGCACTCCTGGGCATCAGTTCATCGGTGATGAAGCACTTCCAGGAAAAACTGGATTACGATCTCATCATTCTTCAATATGGTCTTAATGTCATAAACGCCCGTGTACACGGATACGATTGGTATGAGCGCCAGTTGGTCAGCGTTATTGAGCGTTTCCAGCGCACCATGCCCGGCGTTCCCATCCTGCTAATTGGCGTTCCCGACAAAGGCACCAAACTCAATGGTCAGATGCAAACCGACCCCAGCGTACCCCGCGTTACCAATGTGCAACGCCGTGCTGCCCGACAGACCGGAATCACCTTTTTCAGTCTTTACGAAGCCATGGGCGGTCCCGGCAGCATGGTAAGTTGGGTAGATGACGAACGCCCCCGCCTCGCCAATTACGATTACACCCATTTCAATTTCAAGGGAGCCAATGTAGCGTCCGACCTGTTGCTGGACTTCCTGATGAATGGCTACGAAGATTATCGGCAGACCCCGGAAGGACTTGAGTTGTGAAGGCAGAAATCAGAAGTCAGAGGTCGGAAATCGGAAATGAAACTCCAACCTTCTCTGCCCGCCGAAACGCAGTAAAGGCGGGAACCTCAACCTTAACCTTAGCCTTAACCTCATCCTTCTCTGCCCGTCGAAACGCAGTGAAGGCAGGAACCTCAGCCTTAGCCTAAATCTAAACCTTCACCTCTTATGTCTGTGACGCGTCCCTTACTCGCTCTAACCGTATGGATACTTGCTTTAGGGTTTTCCTACAGTCAAAACCCCGACAGCCTCTGGGAGGTCCACCGCGACCTGTTGGCCCTGGATCAGCTAGCCATCCAAAATCCGGAACATCTGACTGGCTTTTTTCGGAAGCTCGATGCCGTTCGGGCAGCGGAAGACGACCGGCAGGTGGTACGAATTGTACACATTGGCGATTCCCACGTGCAGGCGGATTACCTGCCGGGCACGATGCGACGGTTGTTCTGGCGGGATTTTGGGGAGGCGGGCCGGGGCCTGGTATTTCCCTATAAGTTGGCCGGCACCCACGGGCCTTTGGATTACGAATGGTCGGGGACCACGGACTGGACGGCCCGTCGGCGTACTTTCCAACGCGATGGTCCCGCCATTGGCGTATCGGGCATGGGGCTGCGCGCTAATACAACTAAGGCGGACTTGCATTTTACCTTCGATAATAAACACCCTGCAATGCCCTTTGATCAGATAACGGTTGTCACGGACGAGGCCACCGATTGGTTTGTTCGGATAGACGAACCTATCGATCCTCCCCTGGCCAGTTCGGGCTGGCAATACCATAGGGTGCAGTCGGGAGAAACGCTGTACGGACTCGCCCGCGAATACCAGTGTAAGATAATCGATCTGCAAAACTGGAACCGCCTGTCGGGCCATCAAATATTTGTGGGTCAGTCGCTGCGGGTAGGTAAGCAAATGGTTCAGTCAGGCTCTGGCAGCCCGATGCCAGGTTCGAATTCCCGGCAGCCATTTTTGCGAAAGCAAAACCTGCCTGAACCAGCTGAAGAGCTGCTCCTGGTGGGACAAAACCCGGCCGGACCCAGCCTATACGGCATAATCCTGGAAAACATGCGTCGTTCCGGGGTGCTGTACCATATGGTAGGTGTGAACGGAACGACCTATTATCACTACCACCGCTCCGGGGAGTTTTGGGACCAACTACCGGCCCTGGCTCCCGATCTGGTGATCATCACCCTGGGCACCAATGAGGCCCTGCAATCATCCTTCCGGCCGACGGAAGTGGAGCGCGAAGTATCCGGCTTTTTAGAACGGCTGAAAATCAGCTGTCCCGGAGCGGGGATCCTGCTAATGACCAATCCCGACGCCGGCGATAAAAGCGGAAAAAAATTGGATCGCCCGGCCGAGATGCGGGACATATTGCTGTCGGCAGCCCGCGAATCCGGGGTAGCTGTTTTTGATTGGTTTGCTATTATGGGCGGGCGGGGAAGTGTCTATCCCTGGCGGGAAGAGCAACTCGTTTACCGGGATGTTATCCATTTTACCAAAAAAGGCTATACCTTTCAGGGCTATCTGTTGTACCGAGCACTCATGACCGCTTATGCAAACCGCCATTGATTGGGAACAATTGTCCAATCTGATCCGGTATCGTCCGGACCACCCCTTACTCTTCAGTACGGCAGAGTTTTTCGTACTCTTCATTCTGTTCTATGGAGGCTACCTCGCCCTGTTACGCAAATTTAACTGGCGGATCCTCTATACCCTGGCCTTTTCCCTGTTTTTTTATTATCAGTCCAGCGGTTGGTTTTTCTTCCTGCTGATCGTCTCCACCCTGGTGGATTTCGGCTTGGGCCATTGCATCTATATTAGTAAGGAGAAAGCCTGGAAGCGCTTTTACCTCATCCTCAGTCTGGTCGCCAACCTGGGGATGCTCGGGTATTTTAAGTACACCAACTTCTTTTTGGGGTCGCTCAACGAGATAATCGGCAGTAATTTTGCTTTTCAGAGCATCTTTCTACCGGTGGGTATCTCCTTTTTCACCTTTCAGACGCTCAGCTATAGTATCGACATTTACCGCGGGCAACTCGTCCCCCTGACAGCCGATATTACCGGTTGGCGATCCTTTTGGCAGCGGTTGCTGGACTTTGGCTTTTTCGTGAGCTTTTTTCCCCAGCTCGTGGCTGGTCCCATTGTGCGGGCGGCCGATTTTATCCCGCAAATTCGACGAAAGCCCCGGCTTTCCAAACGAGCAATGGGCCAGGCATTTCTGCTGATCATGGGTGGCCTGTTCAAAAAGGCGGTCATCTCCGATTATATCAGCATCAATTTTGTGGACCGGGTATTCGAAAGCCCCATGCTTTACTCGGGCTTCGAGAACCTGCTGGCAGCCTACGGCTACGCCATCCAGATCTACTGTGATTTTTCCGGCTATTCCGATATGGCTATCGGTCTGGCTTTACTCATGGGCTTCATCCTCCCCGAGAACTTTCGGCGTCCCTATCAGGCTTCCAGCCTGCAGGATTTCTGGCGTCGGTGGCATATTTCCCTATCCACCTGGCTGCGCGACTACCTCTACATATCGATGGGAGGCAACCGCAAGGGCAAGCGACGCACCTACCTCCACCTAATGATCACCATGCTGCTGGGGGGATTGTGGCACGGTGCCAGTTGG
>JASBTH010000457.1 GCA_030148525.1 Saprospiraceae bacterium
AGAACAGGTGATAACAACGGGGTATGTGCCTGTGGGATCCTACTCATTCGAGGTTGCGGATGCATCGGATTTTGGGGTAGGGGACAGGATTGTGGTAACAAGAACACCTAACCAGACCTGGATCGATGAATTAGGTATGGATCAGAAGACGCTTTGTGCAGGAAAGTCTGGTTGCAATGGCTGGACGACAAGCGGTTATAGAATAGGTCACGAGCGAGTAGTTACTGCAGTATCGGGTAATACGATATCTGTAGATCTTCCCATCGTTGATGTTATGGAAAATCAGTATGGAGGCGGAGTCATTTCGAGAATTGAAGCTTCCAGTCGCATCAGTCAGTGTGGTATTGAAAATATGAGGATTCAATCGTTTTACGATGGTGATCTTGACGAAGATCACGCCTGGACTGCTATCAGGCTGAGAGATGCCGAAAATTGCTGGGTAAAAGGCGTAACGGGCCAATACCTTACTTATAGTACTGTAAACATTGAAAACGCAAACTTTACAACTGTCCAGGATTGTGCCTATATCGACCCCAAATCTTCTGTGTCGGGTGGCAGAAGGTATTCTTTTGCTATTCAGAAGGGGGTAGGCAATCTCTTTCAGCGGTGTTATGCAAAAAGTGGCCGCCATGATTTTGTGACCGGATCCAGGGTCACGGGGCCAAACGTTTTCCTGGACGGATTGGCAGAGGATGCAAGATCAGATATAGGTCCCCACCATAGATGGGCTACCGGAACTCTTTTTGATAATATCCGGGGAGGTTCAACACGGGTCCGCAACCGGGGCAATTCAGGTTCGGGTCATGGTTGGTCAGGTGCTCAGACCATGTTTTGGAACGTCGAGTCATATAGTGGTGAGGTCTGGGTAGACAGTCCGCATGGCGCCATGAATTGGGCCATTGGCTGTACCGGAACCAATCAGGTTGGTGAAGGATACTGGGAGCGTTGGGGGGCGCATGTGCAGCCAAGGAGTCTCTACCTTCAGCAGTTGGAGGATCGACTGGGCAGTACAGCAATAGACAATGTGGTAATTCCCGGGCAGAAATCCGGGGAAATATATGAGCTGTTAGCCGCATGGGCAGGTCAGGGAGATTTATCAAATGGAGGGTTTCAGGGAGCTGTACCCAGTGTAAGCTTTAAAAGTCCAACTGAGGCTATTGACGTGTCAACTTGGGAGGGAGGTGACATTCAGGTTGATGCTTCAGATAGCGACGGGGTAATTCAATATGTAAAACTGCTCATAAATGGAGAACCGATAGCGACAGACGATGAGGCCCCTTACATTTTTACTGGTTTGACTGATACTATTCAGGAGCTTCCCCATTTAACTCATTACCTGCAAGCCATTGCAGTAGATAACGATGGAAACACAAAAACCGCAAGGTTGGGTATTGTCGGGGGAGTCCCTCCGCAGGAGGATTCACCAGCGGAAGATACCTTGCACAATACGGAGATACGAGTGTTCCCCAATCCAACACAAAATCGAAGCCTGACGATTCAAATGATGCAAATGGGCCACTACACAGTACATATTTTTGATGTATCCGGCCGGATGGTTGACCAGTTTGTGTTTGAAGGACTAGAATATACGGCCATTCACCCAGACCTACCCGCTGGTATGTACCTCTTGGAAATTCAAGAGGAGGATAAGGTCATATACTCCACTAAGCTTTTGGTGAACTAAAAAACGGTTTCTTGCCATTATATGCGCGGCCTCCGGGGAACGCTGTCGGTGTTTTCGCAATTTTCGGTGGTATAGAGGGGTTCACGGGAAACAATATATCAAATACGAAAAAAAATAGTCAAAACTCTTTGGAGATCAATTGGATTACCTTAAATTGGTTGACCAATTGGAGTTGATTATGTAGGTCATCATTAAACCGAAACGGTAAGAGAGAAAAGTCCTGTCGATTGGAAGGCAAAAGCTCTTTTCTCGTACTTTTTGAACGGAATTAAGCAGTCTAAAAAAGAGTGTCTTAAGTGAAATGACATTTTTAGGCGGGCCAAAATTATATTCACAAGCACAGGTTGAATCTAGGTGTTCCGAAGGGTCAAACTGGGTGTGATCTTGTGGTGAGAAACCAGTAAAATATTATTTAAAAAACAAATACCTATGAATCATTTTTTCGAAAGTTTCATTGGACGTACCAGGCGGGGACTGAGTCTTCTGGTACTGTTCATCTGCCTGGCTTCCGTGAGTGCATATGCACAGGAGACCATTAGTGGCAAGGTCGTCGATGAAAGTGGTGAAAGTTTAATCGGCGTTAATGTTCTGATAGAGGGAACATCCGAAGGAACAGTTACCGATATTGATGGTGAATTCAGCCTGGAAGCTGCCTCCGACGCGGTGTTGTTATTCTCGTATATCGGCTATGAATCGCAGACAGTGCCTGTTGATGGACGAACTACTCTCAATGTCACGCTGCGTACAAACGCGACTGCTTTGGACGAGGTTGTAGTAGTAGGTTATGGAAGCGTCCAAAAGAGCGACGTTACCGGGAGTGTAGCGTCTGTTAAGCCCGAAGAACTGCAGGCTTTTCCCGTATTAAATGCTGGTCAGGCCCTGCAAGGCCGTGCAGCCGGGGTAGCAGTTCAAACACGAAACGGAGGTGAGCCCGGAGCGGATATTTCCATTCGGGTTCGGGGTAATACGTCGTTAAATGCAAGTAGTGATCCGCTGGTTGTGGTCGATGGTTTTGTTGGTGCTGCATTCCCACAACAAAATGATATTGCCTCCATAGAAATTTTGAAGGATGCCTCTGCAACAGCCATCTACGGTTCAAGAGGGTCCGGAGGGGTTATTCTGGTAACTACTAAACAGGGTAAGCCGGGAAAGGCGACTGTTGAACTTAATTCTGCGTATTCTTCTCAACAAACCACCAACAGACTGGACCTGCTGGATGCAAGAGGATTTGCGGAATACCAAAACATGATCCGTGCTAATACCGGAGATGCACCCTATGCGCAGGGACGAGCTAATACGGATTGGCAAGATCAGATTTACCGGAACGGAAGTACACAAAACCACCAGGTATCAGTTGCCGGAGGTGGCGATAATGTCAATTACTACGTATCCGGTACCTTTTTCGGACAGGACGGGATCATTGTGAACTCTGACTTCCAAAAAATTCAATTTTTAGCTAACGTGGATGTAAAAGTCAATGAAAAGCTAAAAATCGGGATCAACAGTATTGCCAGCCGAAGTGAGCAAAATGGTGTTTCAACCCAGTCGACGGGAAGTGACCCGGTCGGTTCGGTAAACGGAGGTGGTGATGACGTAATAGCATTGGCTTTCAGGTTTGCACCGGATGTGGGAAGATTTGATGCCAACGGCAATTTCTCTCAGAATACGGTGGGAGATGATATTGAAAACCCGTGGGCAGTTGCTACGCAAATCGATAACGAAACTAAAACAGATAATGCCCGGACCAATTTGTATGCTGATTACCAGATCCTGGACGGTCTGAGTTTCAAAACTACTTTTGGGTATCGGACTCAGAATAGCACCCAGGGGTACTTCAAGCCACAAACCTTTGTGCTTTCCGCCGGCGGTGCGTTTCTGGAATCGGTAAAAAGAACACGTATTCTCAATGAGAATTACCTCACCTATACCAGACCAATAGGACGAGGCAATTTAACTGCATTAGTTGGCCATTCCTACCAAAAAAGCACCACCGAAGGCCTGGAGGCCGGGGCCCGGGAGTTGTTGACGGATGCCTTCTCATGGTATAACCTGGAAGCAGGTCAGATTGACCAGCGTATCGTTGATTCCCGGTTTTCAGAATCTGAGATTGAGTCCGTTTTCGGACGCTTTAATTTCGATTGGGACGACAAATACTTGATTACGGCTACCGTTCGGCGAGATGGTGCATCCAACTTTGCTGCCAACAATAAATACGCAGTTTTCCCATCGGTTGCAGTGGGGTGGAAGCTGTCCAGGGAAAAGTTTTTGATGGACAGCCGGACAATATCTAATCTCAAATTGAGAGCTAGCTATGGATTAACCGGTAACCAAGCCATTGGGCCCTATGAATCCCTTGCTACGTATCGTGTGCAACCTCCCTCAGAAGTAGATGGTGCTTTTGGTGTAGATCTGGCCCGTGAAAATAATCCCGATCTGAGGTGGGAAACCTCTTACCAAACTAATGTTGGATTGGATATTGGCTTGTTTGCGAACAGGATTTCGTTTGCCGTAGATTATTACAATATCGATACCAAAGATCTGCTGGCCATTGACAGAGCTTCCAATTTTTACCTGGGAACTACTGATTTGGACGTCCTGAAAAATGTTGGTTCTATCAATAATCGAGGCTTTGAGTTCTCTTTAACCTCAAATAATGTCAATACCGGCGGCTTTCGATGGACAACTAACGCCAATATGTCATTCAACCGGAGCGAGGTCGTAGAATTATCTTCCGGAACGCAACTAATTGGTAGTGGTGCACCAGGCTATTTCGCCGGTGGTACAACCTATATCTTGAGAGAAGGTCAGCCCATCGGCCTTTTTTGGGGATTAGACTACCGCGGGGTATACCAGGGTGGCCCTATTCCTGAGGGTACCGCTTTGCAAGGTGTGTCTTTCGACGGCAATGGGAACCCAATTCCCGGGGAGCCATTGTTCTCAGAGGTTGCTGATGAAGAAGGCAATTTTGATGGGGTGATTGATGACAACGACCGGCAGATAATCGGTGACCCTAATCCCGATTTTATTTTTGGATTTACCAATACCCTCACGTATAAGAATTTCGATTTAAATGTCTTTTTACAGGGAGCCGTCGGTGGTGACATCTTTAATCTCACAGCTGTTCAATTGTACAATGGAGACAGTAATGGATTAACGGATGTATTGAATTCCTGGACATCGGAAAACACAGATACCGATATACCCCGGGCAGTAATCAGAGGCAGGGAACGGTCATCTCGTTTCGTGGAAGACGGAAGCTACGTAAGGCTTAAGAACGTGGCCCTAGCGTACAATATGCCATTGAACATTATAGAAGGGTGGGGATTCAGTGCCGTGAGGCTCTCTCTCAGTGCTCAAAACCTACTGACCTTTACCAACTATTCCGGATTGGATCCTGAGGTGAGTTATTTTGGTAGCGGTGGCGAAAACCGTGGGGACGATAACGTTATCCAAGGTCATGATTTTGGAAACTATCCCAATTTGAGGTCATTCACCTTCAGTGTTAATTTGAAATTTTAAATCATTAAGGCAACTATAATGAAAAAAAATAAAGCTTTAATCGCGTTAATACTCTGTTTATCGATCGGGGCGTGTTCCGATTTAGAGGAGAATGCTCTGAGCGACCTGAATCCGGATGAACGCGTAATTGATTTGGAGACGGTTGAGACGACAATAAATGGAGCATACGGCCACTTAACGGCCAGAGCATTCATGTCCAGGGCCTTAGGCCTGACGCTAATGTTGCGTTCAGATATGGTGGATATAGGGAATCCTTCCACTCGGTCTGAAAGAGTTGATCATGATCAATTTACCGTTGCAGCAGGCAATCCCCTGATTTTAAACCAAGCCAACCCTGAAAGAAGTTTTTGGCCTCGCCTCTACCAGATGGTAAGAGGGGCCAACGAAACGCTAAGAGAGTTAGAACAGCTTGAGGACGCCGATACTGATTTAGTGGAGGAGATCGCCGGACGCGCCCGGTTTATCAGAGGCTTTGCCTATTACCATTTAGTCAGACTGTTTGGTGATATTCCTTACCTGGATGAGAATACAACTACTGTGGATGCATCTGTTGCGCCGCGAACACCTGTGGAAACCGTGTATCAAGCCATCATAGCTGATTTTCAATATGCCAAAGAGACTTTGCCAAGTGTGCGATCGGACAGATCTCTTCCTGGTAAAGCAGCTGCAAGTGCGTTTCTTGCCAGTGTGTATCTGACTCGTGGGGAGTACCAACTGGCTTATGATGAAGCAACTGACATCATCTCTAAGGCAGGAACCTACGACTTGGCATTGGAGCCGGATTATCGGAACATCTTTCACGCAGTGAACACCGATGCTTCTAAAGAACCAATCTTTGTCATTGATTTTGTTGCCACCAATATTGATGATGAATCACGGGATTATTTAGCAGCTTTTACCGGGTTTTATGGTCAGGCAACGTATTACCCTACAGGTGGATGGTCTGTGGTGGTACCGGCTCAGGCCGTTTACGATACCTGGGAGGAAGGAGACTACAGAAAAGAAGTCAACCTTGATGACCAGGCACTTACCAACAGTGGTGAAGTTATTCCGTATACGCAGTTTTCCAGCCTGGACGGACGCAATGCGAATCGCCCACATATTTCCAAGTACACGGCCATGGCAGGCGATACGCCTATCGCGAATACAAGTGGCCGGGATTCAGATTCCAATTACCAGATGATGCGGTATGCAGAAGTGCTTTTAATCGCCGCCGAAGCGGCTATTGAACTCGGCAGAACCTCAGAAGCTGATGCCTGGATCAATATGATTAGGGAAAGAGCAAGAAATGGCGACGGATCTGGTGCGCCCAGCCCGGTACCTGCCGATATCAGTGGTGCTACTATCGACGATGTGTTAGAAGAGAGAAGGTTAGAACTTGCCTTCGAACATAAAAGATGGTACGATATCGTCAGGAGAAGATTAGGAGAGGAAGTATTCGGACCAAATGGGTTTGAAACTGAGCTTCAGGGGACACAGAACTTTGATCCTTCCAGGGATTATCTGCTGCCAATCCCTCCCATCGAAATCACTAATAACCCCAGCATAACACAGAATCCGGGTTACTAGCTTATTGGTTATAGAAATGATTAAAGAGACTTCCTTCTCGGGAAGGAAGTCTCTTTTTTGTCCCATTCAGTGGTTTTTTTAGTGCTCATTGTGAGGATACGATCACAAATCAGAAAGAAATTGCTCACCCTGTTCCAGTATACCGGTCAGGATAGGGTAGAGGTGCCTTATTCCTGCGAAGGAGAATCCCAATACTTTTGGAAGCGGTATAATTATCATGACCACCTTTAATTTTTTTGCATGAAAGTTTTAGCTAAGTTTCGGTTGACAGCGTCGATAAATTATTCGAATAAATTCTTTGATCCCCGGTGCCTGTTATTGCTATTTACACTGACTTTATTTGGTTACGCTGGCACGGCACAAGATTTAGATCCCGATCTCCCGCCAGGTGGGAATTTTGATCTTTCTTACTGGAAACTCACCCGCCCGAATCAACAGGAAATAGATGAAGATGGCCTGACGAGTGGGTATGTAAAGGAAGGCGAGTTTTACACTGACCCTGTCACCGGAGCCATGGTTTTTTGGTGCCCTAACGATGGCAAAACCGGGGGGAGTTCCTATCCTAGAAATGAGCTGAGAGAAATGATTCGGGCAGGCAACACCAGCATCGGTACGCAAGGAATTAATGGAAACAACTGGGTGTTCTCCTCTTCATCCAGGGAGAATCAGCAAGCTGCCGGAGGAGTAGATGGGGTCATGACGGCTACTGTGGCGGTGGATCACGTATCTGAAACTTCTGATGCAAACTTTAAGGTCGGGCGGGTTATTATCGGACAAATACATGCTTCTGATGATGAACCTTGCCGATTGTATTATCGCAAATTACCTGGAAATACAAAGGGGGCGATATACATCGCACATGAACCCACTACGGGCCCGGAACAGTGGTATGAAATGATTGGTAGCAGAAGTGATGATGCACCCGATCCGGAAGATGGAATAGCCTTGGGGGAAAAGTTTAGCTACGAGATAAAGGCGGTTTATAATACCCTGACCGTTACGATCATGAGAGAGGGTAAAGAGGATGTTGTCCAGGAAGTGGATATGACAGATAGTGGTTTTGCGGATGATTGGATGTACTTCAAAGCCGGGAACTACAATCAAAACAACGCTGGAGATCCCGGCGAATATGCGCAAGTTTCGTTTTTTGCTTTGGATGTTAAGCATTGGGAACCAACCCCGCCGTCAGAATTTGATGCCCCGTCTGACATTCCAAGGTTTCAACCTTTCCTATCAGAATGCAAATTGCAGGCACCTACCAGCTCAACACTTCGCGATAATGAGGCGCTTAATGCTGGCTATACACACCCCGATTGGTTCCGGGTAGTTGATGGTGACAAGGTTTTGTTTAACCAGTCTGGTGATAGCAAGCGGACGGAGCTCCGGTATTTAACGAATTGGGATTTAACAGAGTCTGATCGATCCTTACATGCGCGGATTGACATTGCTGAACAAACCTGTGATCAGGTTACTGTATTGCAAATCCACGATGATGCAAATGCCGGGTCAGGCCCTAATAAACCATTATTACGAATTTATAAACACCAGGCTAAAACACCAGCTAATCACCTGTGGGCGGCCATCAAAACAGATGACGGAGGGTCAAACACGACTCATATAGATCTCGGCGAAGACCCGGGAGGATATTTTAACTGTGATATTCGGTTGGTAGATGGAAATATGATCATCGATTTTCAAGGAGAAGAAAAGGTGAATATGGATGTCTCCTACTGGACGTTCCCCAGCTATTGGAAAGCAGGTGTTTATCTGCAGGATGAAGGGGAGGCAACTGCGCATTTTGATGAGTTGTTTGAAGATGATGGTTCGCAACAGAACTACTTCCCATCAGTGAGTATTACGTCCCCTTCCGGTGGAACCAATTTTGAACCGGGCAGCGATATCACGATAACCGCCGATGCAGAGGATTCAGACGGTACCGTTACAAAGGTTGAGTTTTTTGAAGGGACTACTCTCCTGGGAGTGGATACTACGGCTCCCTTTTCATATACATGGACAAATGTAGCCGAAGGCGACTATGTATTATCAGCCAAGGCAACGGATGACGAAGGGGGCACGAGGACATCCCTGAGTACTCAAATCACAGTTAGTATTGCAGTGGGGGTAACCGGAGTCGCCCTGGCTGAAGTGAGTGGCCCGATTGCAGTTGGGAGTAGTCTGCATTTAGAGGCAGTCGTTTCGCCCCTGAATGCAACCAACCAGGAAGTTGTTTTTGAGTCGGATGATCCAGGTGTTGTTACAGTGAACGAAAGTGGCCTGGTAACCGGGGTCTCGGAAGGCACTGCAACGGTCACGGTGTCGACTGTCGACGGAGGGTATACCGACATGATTATCATAACCGTCCTTGCTCCTTCGACCATGAACCTGGCTTTGAACCAGCCAGTTGTCGGTACTGGTAATCCTGATGGAGCAAACATTCCATCCAATCTTGTAGATGATGATACCGGTACACGATGGTCGGTAGAAGGCTTTCCGCAGTCAGCCACTGTTGATTTAGAAGCAAAAACTGTAATAACGCAAACAGAAGTTACCTGCTACCAAGACCGGGCGTATCAGTTTATTATTGAAGGCGCTCTTACGGAGGATGGGCCGTATACCACCATCGTAGATCGATCAAACAATACAATTCCAGGAACCGCTTTTGCGCCAATCATTAATTCAGTGGACAGTTTTGAGGCCAGGTATGTACGAATAACCATCACCGGGGCAGATGTTTACACCGGTCCTTGGGTCAGTCTAACTGAGCTGCGGGTGTTTGGCCAAATGGCCGCTACTAATACAACAGAACCTTTTAGCAGTAATATTCGGTTTTTTCCTAATCCTGCATCGTCTACCGTGAGGATGGAAGGAGCGGAAGAATACCAAACGGTGTCGGTCTTTGACATGACAGGAAGAATGGTCATCCATCAAGAATTGAATAACAAATCAGCACTTAATGTTAGTGAACTGCAAGCTGGTGTTTATCTAATCAGACTCGATGGTAATGGCGGACCTCATGTCTCCAAGCTTATCAAGCGCTAATTGTTACGAGCATGAAACGTCTTTTTCAATGGTCACTTCTATTTCTGAGTGTGTTCGTGAATGCACAAACCCGGTACGATGTTTCATCTGGTGAAGCGTTCAATGCGGCCCAGGCCCAGGCGAATGCAGGTGACTCAATAGTTTGGGAATCCGGTACGTATTACGACACCCGTATGGATGTATATAAAGACGGACTGATAGTGACCGCAGAACCCTACGGAACGGTATTGTTCACCGGGATATCCAGGGCTGTTATCGATGCAGATGATGTTACTTTTTCAGGCTTTCAATACATTGGAGGGTATATCGGAACACTGGATGTTGTCAAAAATTATGGAAGTGATGTATTGATTACCCATGTAAACATCCAAAATTACACCAGCCACAAGTATTTGGTGGTTTATGAAGATTCCAGGAGAACGACCATTAGCCATTGTAATTTCGAAAACCGCCTCAATCTCGATGATCAAAACATACTATCCATTTTAGTAGGTGATGAACCTGGGTACCATAGGATTCAGTATTGTTCCTTCAAAAATTTTGATGGCTCAGGCAATGATCAGGGTATAGAGCCCATAAGGATCGGGGTCAGTTCACAGGCGGGCCTTGACAGTCGCACGCTTGTAGAGTATTGTTACTTTACGCAGTGTAATGGAGACGGTGAAATCATCTCGCATAAGTCCAGGCAAAATGTGTATCGCTACAACACCTTTGAAAACAATCCGGTGGCGGAGCTCGTGCTGAGACACGGGGATGAAGGAATCGTTTATAGTAATTTCTTCCTGAATAATATGGGCGGAATTCGAATTCGGGAGGGCTCGAAGCATTTCGTGTACAATAACTACTTCGAAGGATTAACCCGGAGAACTATTTATTTGCAAAACGATTCCTCTGATCCCCTGTCAGATATTCACATCTTCCACAACACCATTGTAAAATCCGAGGAGGTGAGGCTGGGAAGTAATGGAAATTACCCACCCGTAAATGTGTTTATTGCCAACAATATAATTACAGATCCGCAGGACCAGCTCTTTGATGAAGCAACGGGAAATGAAATGTGGCTGGGAAATCTTGCATTTGGCGCCTTAGGGATTGATGCTCCATCGGTGGGCCTTTCGATTATTGACCCGCAGCTTTCTGAAAACACGAAAGGATACCTCCAACCGGTAGCGGGGAGTCCGGCTATTTCATCAGCTACTGAGGGCTACCCTTTGGTTCCTTTGTATTCGGGGATGGACTATGATAACGAGCTTATGCTCGATGTGATGAAAGTAGCAAGGCCCGCAGCCATTGCTGATCGAGCGATAGGCGCCTCTGAGTTTTCGTCCACCGTAGAGGTTCAGCCACACGCAACTGAATTGAACACCGGCCCCGTCTACTTATTTGATGATCTCGTTAGCTACGTAACCGTTAATGCAGGCCAGTTCAAAAGTGGAAGTGACGAAGAACGAACCTCTGTTTTCGTTTCCAGCAACCTGGACTGGACGGTAACGACCTCTGCCGACTGGATAACGACTGACCTCTCATCAGGCTCTGGAGATGCTGAACTACAGATAATGGTTCGTGCAAATGATGAGGCTCTTGAGCGATCGGGAACCGTAATCATCGCCGGGGATTCTATCGCAGCAACCATTGAGGTAAATCAGGACGCTGGTGATCCAGTTGTAAACACGCAGGAGATCGGTGAACGTGAAGCGGTGCTTCTGTTCCCAAACCCGGCGAGTGAAAGGATCCTGGTGAGTAATTTGCCATCGGGAACGGCTCGTTTGTTGATTGAACTCATTCAGTTAGATGGAAAAAGCATTTTCGTACGAGGGTATCAAACAAGGGATACTGAACTGTCGATCGACGTTGACAAGCTGATGCCTGGTATGTACATCGTGAAAATGAAGTTCCTGGATGCGGACGGTACGCTCAATGGCGAGGCGATCCGAACGTTTGTGAGGGAATAACCACCGCGTTTTTGGGAGGGCACAGCAATGGATTTTTTCATGTGCTTTTGAAAGCTAAGAAAGATTTTTACATTTGAAAACAGATGATTGGTTAACCAAAATGGTTCGTGTTTTCAAAACCTGCTCACACGTATACCAGCCTTTTGGATAGAGGATGACCCCACGACAGGGAGATACTTGGTTTTGTAGCTAAAATTAAAGCTATACCTGGGTTCTTCATTACAGATAATTCGAAAAAACCGGCCGTAGAGAAGGAGGATTTGCTGGTTTTTGCCCGCGAAAGGCAGCGTTTTATTTGGAGGCTAGGGAATCTTTTCCTAATATTGGTTAACCAATTTGGGGTTTGATTTGAACCCAAAAAACGATAGTAGCTTCTTCAACACTCAAAAGGAAGTATCCCCCTAATGGGGCCTGCGATGAGGAAGATTTAGATTGACTTAGAGAAGCTTAACGCCATGAAGAATATAATTAAAATAGCACTTGTTTTCACGCTGGTTCTCGGCATGGCCTCGGTGGCACTGTCACAAGACCATCCTTGCCTTATGCTTACCCCGGAAAGTGTAGAAAACATACGATCCCAATTGGGAAAAGCTCCTTTATTCGACACGGAATTAGCAAAGACAATAAAGGAAGTTGATGCAGAAATGGAGGAGGGTATATTTGTCCCGGTACCAAAAGACATGGCGGGGGGATATACTCATGAGCGCCACAAGAAGAATTTCTTCATCTTACAGAAAGCGGGAAACCTGTTTCAAATTACAGGCAACGAAAAATATGCCGTTTATATTCGGGATATGCTCCTGGAGTATGCAGCGCTTTTTCCTTCCTTAGATCTCCATCCAACCAACAGATCCTATGCAACTGGAAAAATATTTTGGCAATGCCTCAATGATGCTAATTGGCTGGTTTATGCCAGTCAGGCTTACGACTGCGTATACGATTGGCTGGAACCAGAGCAGGTAGCGCATTTAAATGAGCATTTATTCCGTCCACTGGCCGACTTCATTTCGGTTGAAAACCCGAAGTTTTTCAATCGTATTCACAATCATAGCACCTGGGCTAATGCGGCGGTTGGTATGATTGGCCTGGTGATGGACGACGAGGAACTAGTGAAGCGCGCTTTGTACGGCCTGGAAGATGACGGGGTTGACGAAAATGAAGTGGATAACGATGGTGGATTCATTAAGGTAGCTGGGGTACGGAAAGCAGGCTTTTTAGCACAGCTTGATTATTCCTTTTCACCAGACGGATACTTTACGGAAGGCCCCTATTATTTACGCTATGCGATGTCGCCGTTTTTACTTTTTGGGAAATCCCTGGCTAATAACCGCCCCGATATTGACATACTGAATTACCGCGACGGAATACTCCTTAAAGCGGTTTATGCCCTTTTAAATCAGACAGATGCGCAAGGGCAGTTTTTTCCGATTAACGATGCACAAAAAGGCATGTCGTGGTTGTCACGAGAAGTGGTAGCAGCCGTAGACATTGCTTATTTCCACGGAGGGCGCGATCCCATGTTGCTCTCTATTGCCCAAAAACAAGGACGGGTGCTGCTGGATGAGACTGGTTTTGCAGTAGCAAGAGCTATCGAAAAGGGACTGGCAATACCTTTCCAACAAAAAAGTGTAGCCTACGTCGATGGCGCGGATGGTAAGAAAGGAGGCGTCAGTATTTTGCGAACCGATTTCGGGGATGGTGAACTATGTACTGTGTTCAAATATTCAGCACACGGAATGGGGCATGGTCATTTTGATAAACTGTCTTTTTCGCTTTACGACGAGTTGGGTGAAATTATTCAGGATTATGGCGCTGCCCGCTGGGTGAATATTGATCAAAAAGGAGGCGGCAGGTATCTGCCGGAGAATAATACGTTCGCCAAACAGAGTATTGCTCATAACACCGTGGTAGTGAATGAAACTTCACATTACGAAGGGAGTGTAAAAAAAGGGGAAGCTCACCACCCTGTACCCTATTTTTTCGACACAGAACAGGGGGGGATTCAAATATCAAGTGCAAAAGATTTTAATGCCTACGATGGAGTCGGTCTGCATCGTACGCTTATCCTGCTGGAGGACGAAAGCTTCCGAAAACCTATTTTGATCGATGTTTTCAAAATTGATTCCGACAAAGAACGACTCTATGATCTTCCCATCTGGTTTCAGGGGCACCTGCTTCAGGCCAATTTTTCATACGATGCAGCTTTGAATGCCATGAGCACACTGGGTGCTGATGATGGTTATGAGCATATATGGAAAGAAGCACAGGGAAGTTCCGAAGGGGAGGAAGCCAAAATCACCTGGTTCAACCATGGTCGTTTTTACTCTTTGACTTCTGCCACTACCAGTGGGGATGAGCTGATCTTTGCTCGTTCTGGTGCTAATGACCCTGAATTTAATTTAAGGCACGATCCCGCTTTTATCATCAGGAGAAAAGCTACAAAAAATACCGTTTTTGTTTCTGTAGTGGAACCCCACGGAGCATATAACCCGGTCTCGGAAATTCCAGACAGCCCTTTCAGTAGTATTGAATCCCTAGAGGTAGTGTACGACGATGCCAGGTATACCATTTTCCAATTCGCCAAGGCAAATGGAACAAAATGGACGGTAATGCTCTCCAACATGGATACAAATGCAGATGCAAAACACCTGCTGGAAGTAAATGATAATAAATTCGAATGGCAGGGTCCATATAGTATTTCAAAAAAATAGTGAAACCAGGCATTTTTGTTTTTGAAAGCTTGAATGTCTACTAAAAAGTTAATTATGGATAAGATTAAGCCAACCAAAGAATTCTTTTTTGACGAAGAAGAGAAGTGGGAACAGATTGACCCCAAAATTCAGCGTCAAATCCACGGTATGGATGATAAGATCATGCTGGTCAAAGCCAAGTTTGAGGAAGGAGGAGTTGGCCAACTACACGAGCATTACCACTCTCAGGTGACCTATGTGGCCAGTGGGGAATTTGAAATGACCATCGGCGATCAAGTCAAGACCATCAAGGCCGGAGACTCCTACTATATCCCGCCCCATGTGATGCACGGTTGTGTGTGTAAGAAGCCAGGCGTGTTGATTGACATATTCAGCCCTTACCGGGAGGATTTCTTGTAAAACACGGTAACTGGTTAACGACAAACCCGTTTTTCGGCGGGGCGTTGGCCGTCTGCTGTCAAGCTTATAACCATGAAGATTAAACGACTGAGATGGTGGGTAATCGGCCTGATCGCTGCGGCCACTATCATCAATTACATCGACCGCCAGTCTCTAAATGTACTGTGGCCTGAAATCGCTCAAGATCTATATCCCGACAAAACGGATGACCAACGTAAGGAGATTTATGCCTTCATCTCTGTAGTGTTTGTATTTTCCTACGCTTTTGGTCAGGCTATCTTTGGGAAGATCTTTGATTGGGTAGGCACCCGGCTCGGCTTTGTACTATCTATCGGTGTGTGGTCTATAGCCACTGCCCTGCACGCGGTAGCCCGTGGGTTACTCAGTTTTAGCATATTCCGTTCTATTCTGGGGGTCGCCGAGGCCGGTAACTGGCCTGGAGCGACCAAGGGTAATGCAGAGTGGTTTCCCACTAAAGAACGGGCATTTGCTCAGGGACTATTTAATTCAGGGGCAGCCATTGGGGGGATTATCTCTATTCCACTGATCGCATTTTTGTCGATTCATTTCAACTGGCAAGTAATTTTCATTCTGGTAGGCCTGACGGGATTGCTTTGGTTGATACCCTGGTTGGTACTGGTTAAGTCCCCACCCAAAAACCATCCATGGCTAACCGAAAGCGAACGGCAATACATATTAAGCGGCCAAAAAAATCAAGACCTGGACCAAGATGGCAGTTACGACGAAGGCTATAATCCCTCCACTAAAGAACTGCTGTCCCACAAGGAAAGCTGGGGGGTGATTATCGCCTCCATGGTGATTGACCCTATCTGGTGGTTGTTTGTGTTCTGGATACCGATCTACCTCTTCGAAGTGTACGGCATGGATGTTAAGACCATTGGCCTCTATGGCTGGGTGCCCTATGCCGGTGCGATGCTCGGCGCTTGGTTTGGGGGCCTGCTGGCGCAAAACCGGATTAAAGCAGGCTGGAGCGTCGACAGAGCTCGGAAGCTAACCATCTATCTCGGCTGTGGAATAATGCTACCCGCACTATTAGCTATGTCAAGCCCCGGAGGGCCCGTAACCGCAGTCCTTCTGATGGCGGCCATTTTGTTTGGTTTCCAAACAGCTATCGGTAATGTACAAACGCTGCCAAGCGATTTCTTTGGTGGAAAAACAGTAGGCACTTTGGCCGGTTTCGCCGGTATGGCCGCCAAGCTCGGAGCGGCGGGCTTAACCTATCTGGTTCCCTGGCTTACTTCAGGTGGTAATTATACACCGGCATTTGTTATTGGCGCTGCCCTGGCATTGGTCGCTATGGGGAGTATCTGGATACTATGTCCAAAGATCGAACCCTTGCAAGCGAAGTGAAAATATCAAGGGAGCCTGTGTTCAACATCTAAACGAATTAATAATAAATTAATATCAATTAAAATGACAAATAAGAAAATAGCAATTGTTACTGGCGCAACAGGAGGTATTGGTTTAGCTGTTGCAAAAAGACTGGGCCAGGACGGGTTTTATGTCGTAATCAACGGTATCAATGATGAGGAAGGTGCCAAAAGAGTGAAAGAGCTCTCTGATGAGGGTATTGAGGCTGAATACTGCGGGTTCGACGTAACCAATGAAGAACTTGTCAACAAACATATACATGAAATTGGCGAGAAATTTGGCAAAATTGATGTACTGGTCAATAATGCTGGGGGGTTAGGCGGTAGATCCCGCTTTGAAGATATGACCACAGAGTTTTATCGGTCTGTAATGGCTCTGAACCTGGACTCTGTTTTCTTTACCTCGAGAGCGGCTATACCTTATCTGAAAAAAGGAGAGCACCCCTCCATTATTAACTACACCTCTAATGCTGCCTGGAACGCAGGTGGGCCTGGTGCGGGGATATATGGAACCTCGAAAGCCGGTGTACATACCATCACAAGAGCATTGGCCAAAGACCTGGCTGAGTATGGTATCCGGTCAAATGCCGTTTCTCCGGGTACGATCGATACGCCTTTCCACCAACAAATCAAGTCGACCAAGCCTGAGGTTTTTGCTTCCTGGGCTAACAACATCATGCTGGGCAGACTAGGACAGCCAGATGATGTAGCGGGTGTTGTCGCCTTCCTGGCCAGTAGTGATGCAGGCTTTATTACCGCCGAAACAATTCAAGTAGGTGGTGGACAGGCATTAGGTATTTAATTACCAACCCATGAACGCGAAAAATATGGGTATGCTGGCAGGAAAAGTCGCTGTTGTTACCGGAGGAGCAAGAGATATTGGTCGTGCTATTTCAGTTGGATTAGCCCGGGAAGGGGCGAAAGTGGTAGTGAACTACCATAGCTCCGCCACCGGGGCAAATGAAACTATCCATGAAATTAAGGGGCTTGGTGGGGAAGCAGTCGCAGTGCAAGCCGATGTTTCCCAATCCGAAGGGATTCAGCACTTAAAAGCTAAAGCGATAGAGGCCTTTGGGGAAAAAGTGGACATTTTGGTTAATAACGCCGGAGGCCTTTTTGCCCGCAAGACGCTTCAGGAACTGGACGAGTCCTTCTACGATCTGGTTATGGGGGTCAATTTCAAGGCAACTGTTTTTGTCATACAGGCCTTCGAACCATTGATGCGTGAAAATAGCTCCATCATCAATCTTTCGTCACAAGCTGCAAGAGACGGTGGAGGGGGTGGTTCTTCCCTCTATGCTTCTTCTAAAGGGGCCGTTACGACCTTTACCAGGTCTATGGCGAAGGAACTCGGCCCCAAAGGTATTCGAGTCAATGCGATCTGTCCCGGACTAATTGCCACGAAATTTCACGATGATTTTACCAACGATGAAGTTCGTGATACAGTGGCCGGCAAAACCCCCTTGAAACGAGAAGGCCATGCTGAAGAAGTGGCGGACTTGGTCACCTTTCTAGCCTCTGGCAACAGCTCCTTCATCAATGGGGTTAACTACGATATCAATGGGGGCTTAGCATTCTCGTAACAACATTTATCTAATCAAAAAAGGCTAAAAAATGAAAGTTGTAACCTTCGGAGAGATCATGCTGCGACTCACACCGCCTAATACCAGGCGGTTTTCACAGGCTGCCTCTTTCGATGTTATTTATGGTGGGGGCGAAAGTAACGTTGCCGTTTCACTAGCCAATTATGGCGTACCTGTTAGCTTTGTCACCCGTTTGCCCGAAAATGATATTGGCGAGTGTGCTTTGATGGAACTGCGAAAAAGAGGCGTGCTCACCGACGACATCATTCGCGGCGGAGAACGCCTCGGTATTTACTTCCTGGAAATCGGTGCCGTAAGCCGGGGAAGTAAAGTGGTCTACGATCGTGCTCATTCAGGAATGGCTACCATTGAAAAAGGCATGGTTGATTGGGAAACCGTACTCGCAGATGCCGATTGGTTTCACTGGACGGGAATCACACCGGCTCTTTCACAAGGAGCCGCCGATGCTTGCCTGGAAGCGATTCAAACGGCCAATAAGCTGGGCGTAACCGTATCCACTGATTTGAATTACCGAAAAAAACTGTGGAAGTACGGTAAAAAACCAAGCGAGATCATGCCGGACCTGGTAGCAGGTTGTGATATCATTTTAGGGAATGAAGAGGATGCCGAAAAGCATTTTGGGCTGCATCCCCAAGGGGTTGATGTTACACAAGGTCACTCCGTGGATGCCAAGTCTTATTTGTCCGTTCTTCAACAGCTAATGGATATGTTCCCCCGTGCAAAAAAAGTGATTACAACCCTCCGGGGCTCCATAAGTGCTTCCCATAACTCGTGGTCAGGGGTGTTATATGATGGAGAGACATTGTACGAAGCTCCGACCTATCAGATTACACATATCGTCGACCGCGTAGGTGGCGGTGATAGCTTTATGGGTGGACTAATTTATGGTCTGCTGCACTATCCCGAGGACGATCAGAAAGCCCTGAATTTTGCCGTAGCGGCTTCTTGTCTCAAACATACTATTTACGGTGATGCAAACCTGGCCACCGTGGATGAGGTGGAGAAGTTGATGCAAGGCGATGCCAGTGGCCGGGTAAGCAGGTAACCAATAGCGCCCGCGTTTTCCTGGCTTCTCAGGATACGATGGCACCCAAACAAATAACACCTTGTTCCGGGAAGCAGAATTGCCTGCACATATATCGACAACGAAGTGGTATGGGACCTCAGACCACTTCGGGTCGAGTATAGTTCTGCTCTCCCGGTATTTCCTACAGCCTTTAAATCTACCAATATGGCGGCATTTACCAAATTACAAGTTTTAAATACGGTCGAAGAACAAGGTATGATCACCTTGTTCTATCACCCCGATGTTGCCTTGAGCAAAGAAGTACTGCTCGCCTGCCATAAGGGGGGTGCCCGGTTAATCGAGTTTACAAACCGTGGTGATTTTGCCCATGAAGTGTTTGGAGAACTCGTAAAATATACCCGAGCTCACCTGCCGGGCATGAAACTGGGGGTGGGATCTGTTAGTGATGCACCCACGGCGGCCTTATTCATGCAGCTCGGTGCAGAGTTTATCGTATCAGCATCCTTTAAAAGCGATATTGCCCGCGTTTGTAATAGGCGGAAAATAGCCTACATGCCAGGTTGTGGAACCCTGACGGAGGTAGGAATGGCAGAAGAAGCAGGCTGTGATATCGTCAAATTATTTCCCGGTTCGGTCTACGGCCCCGGTTTTATCAAGGCGATCAAAGGTCCCCAACCCTGGACTCAGATCATGCCGACAGGGGGGGTGACACCCGAACGGGAAAATCTGGAAGCTTGGTTCGCAGCCGGTGCTACCTGTGTGGGAATGGGATCCAAAATGATTTCAAAAGATATACTGGCTAATAAAGACTTTCAGGGATTAGAGGAACGAATAAGAAACGCCCTGGAGCTTATTCAGGAGATCAGAACGTAGTCGAGTGACTACCAAAGGCAAAAACTATGAAAAACGCATCCTTATTATTGTTATTCTTGCTAACCCTTTCGGCTTGCCAGACCTTGTCAACCGAATCCCGTCACCTGGTCAGTGACGCTGAAGAATTAAACACAGCCATTGCCAATGCCCAACCGGGCGACGAAATCATCCTGGCCGATGGTATATGGGAAGATATTCAAATTCGTTTTACAGGGAATGGTTCGGAGAATAAGCCTATTACTCTTCGGGCAGAAACCCCCGGCGGCGTTATTATTCAGGGGGAGTCCGATCTAAAACTGGGAGGAGAATACCTCATTGTGAAGGATCTGCAATTTACCAACGGCTTTTCCCCTACCAATGCCGTGATCGAGTTTGCAATTAGTGATGACCTCCTGGCAAATCACTGCCGGGTAACCAATTGCGTGATCAGGGACTACAATAAAGTACAGCGGAACCTTACCGATCGTTGGATCCAGTTCAAGGGGAGGTATAACCAGTTAGATCACTGCTATATCGCTGGTAAATCGAATCGCGGACCCACCGTACGGGTGGATTTGGAAGGCAATCAATCCATTAAAAACTACCATAAGATCACTAACAACCATTTCGGGCCTCGTCCTCCCAAAGGTGGGCCGAGTGCAGAAACCATTCAAATCGGGAATAGTTATACCTCCATGGCCCCCAGCTATACCCTGGTTGCGGATAATCTGTTCGAACGGTGCAACGGTGAGGTGGAAGTCATTTCCAGTAAAACCAACCACAACGAATTCCGGGGCAATGTTTTTTACAAAAGCGAAGGCTCACTCGTCACCAGGCATGGTAATTACTGTATAATCGACGGTAATTATTTTATCGGCGACGACGATTCAAAACAAATAGGTGGTATCCGACTTATCGGGACAGGCCACTGGGTGACCAATAACTATTTCTACAAACTGCAGGGGGAAGTATTTAGAAGCCCGCTGGCTGTAATGAACGGCATTCCCAAGTCGCCCCTGAACCGCTATATACAAGTTACCGATGTCGTAATCGCACATAATTCCTGGGTTGATTGTGTTTCTCCCTGGCAGTTTGGAGTAGGCTCTAATGTCGACGAAAGTGATGTGTTGCCCGCTTCAGAGATCAGATCCGCCAGACCTATTCGCACCGTAGTGGCTAATAACCTCCTGCATAATTCCGAAGGCGATGAGCAACCAATTGTAGCCCACGACCTGCTCGACGGTATTCGCTTTGAAAGCAACATCATCGATAATCAGGGAGTCGATTTTGACAACGTCGAGGGCCTGGAAAGAATGTCATTTGACCTGGTGCCTTTAAATGAGTATCTATGGGTGCCGTCAGGTGATCTTTCCGAAACAGAGCTGTACAACGGATTTGAATTCGACCAAATTTCTGAGGACATTTTCGGAGCCTCCAGATCAGGGAATAACAGAGTTGGAGCCATAGCTAAAATACCGGAATCGGATCCCAATATTTTAGACAGTTTGAAATACGGACCAGCCTGGTTCACGGCTGAGTCGGCAGAAAGTGAACCCGAGGTGCATAGTGCGAACACCCTAAGTGAATTAACACAACTTATCAAAACAACACATGACGGTGATATCATCAAACTGGAAGCGGGGAAATACGAAGTACCCGTTTCCCTGATGATCAATAAAAACTTGACGATCGAATCAGCTGATCCGGAGAATCCTTCTACGATTCTGTACACAGGAGAACCGATGACTCCCGCCTTTCAAATGCATCCCGGAGGCAAATTGACCCTCCGGAACATATTACTGTACGGCGATAAGGAGCAGTACGCTTTTGCCAGTTTACAAGAGAATATGTCGAGCCTGTATAACCTGACTGTTGAGGACTGTACTATCGCGTACTTTGATTATGTTCTGAAAGCTTATAAATACTCCTTTGCCGAGCATATTGTACTCCGGGGAAGCATCATTCGGGACTGTCAAAACGGGCTGGAGTTATCCGAAGAAAGAGAAGACAAAGGGGAGTACAATGCCGAAAATATCCTGGTTGATGGATGCCGTTTCGAGAATGTTGGCAAAAACGTGATCGACTACTATCGGGGAGGATATGATGAGTCAACAGTGGGAGGCAATCTGGTGGTAAACAATAGTACCTTCATAAATTGCGGAGCACAGGAGGAGAACGGAATATTGATCAATACTTATGGGATAATCAACGTGGACATTTCCGGTAACACCTTCCAAAATAATGATGTCGAATTAGTTGCCCGGCTCTGGGGCGCAAAAAACAATACCCATGGTAACAATAGCATTTCCAACTCAGGGGAAATAATCGTCCAGCAAAACCTGGAACTAAACTTGCTGTACTAGTCTCTATACCGACAACGAAGTGGTTTTGCTACACAGTACTTCGTGCTGGGACACCAAACCACTACGAGTGGAGTATATACTCGCGTGAAAAGCTTGGGCAAAGCCCAAACCTTTTCGGAAGCGGTATATTGACTTACTCAACGGTATGGTTGTAAAACGAGAGCGGGTGCGCAAAGCGCTGGCATACGTACAAGCATCCACCGCACAAGCTATTGCAATAAAACAAATTGGATTCTCTTCTTTACTATGCATTAATGAGAGATAATGCCAGCTTGACCGTACCCTCCCCGCAGGACCGGGAGCTTCTCGACTGGGCTACGGAGCGGATCTAGGCTTTCGCCAAAAAGGTGATGAACTTTAGGCAAGGAGAGTAGATCGACTTTTTGAATAGAGTGTGGCTGTTAAGGGGGCTTGAAGGTCGCGGATAAGTAAAGAGCTCAAAGCTCGGAAATACCCGACTCGGGCACACCCGGGTCAGGTACAGTTTTATTTCGCTTTCGGGCTCCAGGTAACCAGGCGGGTGAAAGAATTTCCTCCAATGGCAGCCGAATGATCGTAGCTGCCTTTAGCTTTTGGGTTCACGTAGAATCGCCACGGAAGGTCGTACACACACTGGTCGGTGCCCGGACTATAAAAGTAGTTGATTCCCGACGTCCGAAAATAGGGTGCGATAGATAGATCCTGCTCATCAAAAGAGACTGTTAACCCGGAATTATCGACAAATTCGATGGCATCGTCCAGTAATTGACTGCTCAGTTCGGGAGTTAACGCGGGAGGGCAAGCACCTGACTGGAAATCCCGAAATCTAAAGCGCAAGGTAACCCAGGTGCCTGTTTTGACCACCACCTCATCCCGTTGATCAGAGAAGATAGGGAGAGAGGCTGCCGTACCTCTTTCCAGGTCTTCATTGGTTTGAGCATCGACGATCTTCTGGATACCCTTACCGACTGGATTACACGCCAGCCGGACCATGCTGTTTTCAATAGCTTAAATTGCCCCGAAAATGACCAGCTATTCCCTGGCCAGTCGTATTACCCTTTCCCAAAGGTCCGCTCCATTGCTACTCTTTTATCCACAAAGGCTTGAATTTCCATAACAGCGCATTTTGCCAAAAGGCAACAAAGCGCCTTGTTTGCTACAGCTTGCTCCTCCGCAAACGCAACGCATTGCCAATCACTGATACCGAACTGAAGCTCATGGCCAGGGCCGCGATCATGGGCGACAGCAGGATGCCGAAAAAAGGGAAAAGGACCCCGGCAGCAATGGGCACGCCGAGCGTGTTATACACCAAGGCGAAAAACAGGTTCTGCCTGATGTTTTTCATCACCTTATCACTGAGCTTCCGGGCCTTGACGATACCCTGCAAATCCCCTTTCACCAGGGTTATCATGGCGCTTTCGATGGCCACATCGGTGCCGGTGCCCATGGCGATGCCCACATCACTTTTGGCCAGCGCCGGTGCGTCATTGATGCCGTCTCCGGCCATGGCTACTACCTCCCCTTGTCGCTGCAATCCCTCAACTTCTTTCAGTTTCTCTTCGGGGAGCATATTGGCCTGGAAGTGATCGAGATCGAGGGTTTTCGCTACGGCGGCGGCGGTATCCTGGTTATCACCGGTCAGCATGACTACCTTGATTCCCTTTTGGTGCAGCGCGGAGATAGCCTGCGCACTGGTCGCCTTGATCTTATCGCTGATCACCACAAAACCAACCACCCGTTGACCTATTGCCAGATACGACACCGTTTTACCCTCTTGCTGAAAGGCCAGAGCATGTTCCTGCTGACTGGGCGTCAGTGTAGCGGATACATGATCCATCATGCTGCGATTACCCAGCGCGACCGATTGGCCATCGACCTGTCCCTGTACACCTTTGCCGGTGACGGCCGTGAAGTCCTCGGAAGGCAGGGGCTTTACCTGCTTCTCCCGTCCGTACTGCATAGTGGCCTCCGCCAGCGGATGCTCTGAATGTTGGTTCAGCGACAGAATATACCGCAGGGTGTCATTATCGTTGACTTGATCGTCGAATGTCCCAACCGTCTCCA
>JASBTH010000463.1 GCA_030148525.1 Saprospiraceae bacterium
GGTAATAGACAGGATACTATCCGTGCGGTACAGGGCCAGTCCCGACACGTTGGATCGCAGAAAAAGTAACAGAGAGGTAAGAAAGTGATTCAATAGAATCCCCCCCAACAAGAAGGGATAAGCCTGCAGATACCCCGTGACCACTCCCGCAATGGCAACAACCAGCACGTATGCCAGTCCCAACACCCCCTTAAGCACCAGGAAGTCTCCAAAGTACTTAGCCAACAGGTGGCCGTGCTGGGCAATCCGGCGGTTGTTGTACCCTTGAATGCCAAAATCATTGACAATCTGAAACAAGAAGGTAAAGCCAAAGAGGGTTGCAAATAAGCCGTAATCACCGGCGGGCAAAGTATTCTGTACCTCCCGGTCAATCCCGAACAGGTAAAAGGGTTTGACCAATAGATTAACTACGATCAGAAAAAGGATATGCCCGAAAAAGGTCTTCTTCATGTGTTTGGCGAAGATACCAAAATCAGGTTTGAGGTTTGAGGTTTGAGGTGTGAGGTAAGGTCAAAGGTTACCTCAAACCCCAAACCTCACACCTCAAACCTGTGATTTATTCGTAGCGCAGCGACTCGATCGGATCGAGGCGGGCAGCTTTCAGGGCAGGATACAATCCCGATATCAACCCAACAAAGGTACAGGTGATCACGGCGATGGTGATCCACAACCAGGGGAAGACAAAACTACCTCCCATAAAATAGCTTACCAGGTTACCGACCAGTACACCCAGCATAATACCGACGATACCTCCCAGCAGGGAAATGATCACAGCTTCAGTTAGGAATTGAGTCATAATGCTCTGGCGGGTAGCTCCAATGGCTTTATTGATCCCGACCTCCCGGGTGCGTTCGGTCACCGATACCAGCATGATATTCATAAGACCGATGGCAGCACCGAGCAGGGTAATAAGACCGATCATTACCGCGGCCAGACGAAGGTATAAGGTATTTTCTTTGATCACATCGATCAGGCCATCACTTTTAGTCATTTCGAAGTCGTTGGCCTGGGATGCCTTGAGTCTGCGGATGTTGCGGAGCAAACCGGTTGCCGAGGCAATGGAATTATCGATTTGAGCGGCATCGGAGACCGCCACAATAACGTCGTAATTAGTACGGGCCGTACCGAAGTAGCGCTTGGCTGTTTGTAGCGGAATCAGAATTTGACGATCCTCACTTTGGTTCATGCTACTACCCTTGGATTCCAGAATGCCGATCACCTTGAGTCTGATGTTTCCGGCATTAATCACGCTCTCCAGCGCCTTATCGGTTTTGCCATCGAATAGAATGTCGACGATGTCCGCTCCGATCAGGGTCACATTATTACCGTTCAACGACTCCCGTGCGGTTATATTCCGTCCGGAGGACAGGTCCATGCCCTTGGCTGTAAGGTAATTTTCATCGACCCCGATCATGCGTACATTAGGGTTCGTTTCTTCCTCACCTGCCGTCAATGTGGCCCGGCTGGTACATACCAGCGAAAGGGAGACTCTTGCTCCGGGAAAGTCGAATCGCTCCTTGAAGTCGAAAGCCTGGTTAAAAGTTATCGGCTCTCCTCGCTTATAGGTGCGTCCGCCCCGGTTTCCCTGGATAGTTTGCCCGCGCGGTTCCACTTCAAAGGTATTGGCCCCCAGGGAGGAAAAGCTGTCATTTAGTGAGTAAATAGCACTATCAATGGCCGTCAGGATACCCACGAGGGCCATAATGCCAAAAGCAATGATTAGCAGGGTAAGTGAGGCTCGCAGCAGGTTGGAGCGAATACTGCGTAAAGCCAGGCGTATGTTTTCCGTCAGGTTCATATAAAGCGGTATTACGGAGTGCTCCCATTCCCCGGGAACGTCCCGAAAGTACAACCACAAAGGTAGGTATTCGCTTTTGTTCGATCAATGGAGAGGATTATTAGACGGAGTTGTTTGAGACGGATAAGACCGGAGAGCACGGAGACTGTAGAGAATGGCCCTCTCGATTTATTCGGTCTTCGAGGCGTTTGATTTAGTTGTTACTCTCGGCAGCGTCCAGCGTTACCCCAGATGGCCATTTACCAGCGGAAAGAAGGACTCCCAAACGGCGGTGCTGGCGGCGATCATCTCCCGGCCGTGCAAGTAATTATCCCCCCCTTTGAAATCGGCCAGCCGGCCGCCCGCTTCTTGTACCAGGAAGGCGCCGGCAGCTACGTCCCATGGGTGCAGGCTATGCTCAAAAAAGGCATCGAAACGTCCGGCAGCTACGTAGGCCAGGTCGACCGCAGCCGAGCCAAAGCGGCGAATACCGCGCGTGCCGGCCATCAGGTCTTTGAGGGCAGCCAGGTAGGCATCGACACAACTGTAATCGTAATACGGGAAGCCGGTGGCGACCAGGCAATCAGCCAGATTGGTCGTTTGATTGACGCTAATGGGCGTACCGTTGCAAAAGGCACCACACCCTTTGCAGGCGTAAAACTGCTCACCCTGTGCCACCTCGTGTACCACTCCGATCAGGGTTTCGCCCCGATACTGGAGAGCTACACTTATCGAAAAGCAAGGCAAGCCGTGCAGGAAATTCGTAGTACCGTCCAGGGGATCGATGATCCATCGCCAGTCCCCGTCTTGCTGCTCTACGGTTTCTTCCTCCGTCAGGAAGGTGCTGCCGGGTACCAGTCCGCCCAGTCGTTCCACTAATTGGATCTCAGCTTGTTTGTCGACATAGCTGACCAGGCTGTTTCGGCTTTTTTCCTCAATATCGCCGGCCGTGACGCGAAGCCTTTCTGTCCATAAAAATTGGGCGACCTGGCCGATTATGGAGCGTGCCTGGGTACAAATCTGACTCAGTTGATAAGCATCCTGCATAACGGATCAGGTATCAGTGCGTTGGTAAATAGCCGGTAAATGCCGACCAGCCTCATCGTAGTCCAGGCCGTAGCCAATAACAAACTCATTGGGGATGGTAAATCCCACATAATCGGGGATGAGATCAAATGCCTGTGCCTCGGGCTTATGCAACAGAGTAACTACCTTCAGGTCTGCAGGGGCATCAGCTAACAATTTTTGCCGGAAGGCTTCTAAGGTACGTCCCGTATCCACAATATCTTCCACAATGATAACCTGGCGGTCAGTCACCTTGGCGGTCATATCCAGGTCCATCCGGACGGTCCCGGACGATCGGGTACCCTGATAGGAAGACAGGCGCACAAACGCCACTTCCTGGTCGATAGGGCAAGCCCGCAGCAGGTCGGCAGCAAACATGTATGCGCCTTTCAATACGATCAGAAACAATGGATGCCGACCAGCAAAATCACGGGCCAACTGGGTTCCCATTTCCTGGACCCTCTCGGCTATCTGCTCCGCAGTGATCATTTTCCGAAAGGTAAGATCATGGGCCTGAACGATATCATCCATTGTTTTTAGTTTCCGTATTTGTCGAGTAAATAAACGAGGCTGGCCATAGCCGCTGCTCCCAATTGTAATTCCCGGGGATTGACTGCCTCCAGTGTATCGGTGCTTGCGTGGTGAAAATCGAAGTACCGCTGGGTATCGGGGGCAAAACCAACTAACAGTCCCATTTGCGGCTTAAGGCGGGAAATATCAGCTCCCGAACCACCCTTATCCAGGCTGAGCCCATAGGGTTCCAGCAGGGGCAACCACTCCAGCACTTTGCGAAACTTTTGGTTGAATACCGATTCGTGGGCATCAAAGGTGAAGCCCCGAGGGGTAAATCCGCCGCGATCCGATTCGATGGCCGCCAGGTGGTATTCGTCATTAGCAAAGGAAGCATCGCGGTAGGCCATGGCTCCGGCCTGTCCGTTCTCCTCATTGATAAAGAGTACACACCGCAGGGTCCGTTTGGGCCGATAATCAACCTTATTGAGGATATTTACCACGTCCATAGCGTGAACGCAGCCCGCACCGTCGTCGTGGGCACCACGTCCTACATCCCAACTATCCAGGTGGCCTCCGACCAGAATGATCTCATCGGGATTTTCGCTCCCCCGAATCTCTCCAATCACATTGTAGGATAGTTTGGGCTTCAGCATCCGGCTCGTATTCCGCAAATAGACCCGAATGTTTTCGGTCACCAGGAGGTCGCTTAACAAATTGGCATCGCGGGTACTGACTGCCAGGGCAGGTATGGGGTTGACGCCTTCCTGGTAGACAGTTACTCCGGTATGTGGAATATCGTCGAGGCGAGTGGTGACGCTGCGGACCAGTACCGCCAGTGCACCGAATTCGGAGGCGCGGGACGCCCCGTATACCCGTTGGTCTACGGCTCCACCGTAGGCATTAAAGGTATTGATCTGAGTGGGATCCATGGGGCGGTTAAAGAAGACGATCTTCCCCTCCAGTCGGTCCCGGCCTAATTCGGCGAGATCCTCCAGGGATTGCACTTCTACTACTTCGGCAGTTACACCCTCGGGGCCGGTACCGACACTATTGCCCAGGGCAAGTACGTTGAGGTCGACCGTCCCCATGCGACTGCTGCTAACGATGCGACCTACTTCGGGTTCGCCCCGTTCCCAGTGGGGGACCATGCAGGGTTGCAGATACACCGTATCCATTCCCATGGTATCGAGCATCTGCCGAACGTACTCCACAGCAGCGGCCGATTCGGGTGATCCACCCAGGCGGGGACCTATCTTATTGGTCAGATAGTCAAGCCAATTATAGGCGTCACCATTGGTCATCGCCTCGTCGTAAATAGATCGAATAAAGAATGCATCATCGTCGCTCGATTGGGCGATCAGTGGTAGTTGCACGAACGTGCTAAGCAAAAAGGCAAGTAGCAGGCTACGGTTCATAGTTTTATAGTTTGCCGGCTAATATAGCCTCTCGTACTTGTTTTGGGAAATATCACGCTTTCATTATGGTCTAACCGTGCCGGGCTGATCCGGTTGTCAAAAAAAACGAAGACTGCCTGTGCATTTTTTTTAATAATTGACAGAAAGTGTTCTTCCCGAGAATCGGCGAAATAAAGGTTTTGCCAGGGTTACCGAATAGAAAATTTCGTAGGGAACAAAAAAACTGCCCTAATGTACGGAAAGAACAGTTTGGGAAACTGTGCCTTCTACACTTAGTCGGCCGGATCGTTTGGATTTTCGCCTACTAACTGCTTAACTTACTGCTACTGAAACGTTAAAGACCTAATTTTTTTATCCTTCAGTAATTGTATTTTTTACACAAAGGTCTTATATTTGTATAACAGAACGAAAAAGATACAACAATAGATAATTTGGTTTTATTTGGTTAGGGCTGAGGTAGTGCTGTGGTAGCGCTGCCTCTTTTTTTTGCATGTATCCCAGGATTTTCTGTATCTTTGAAACGTAATCCCTTGTTTTAATCTCCTTCACAGAACGAACTGACACTTTTTAGTCCCTCCCAACCAGGAATCGATGCGGTTCCTAGTTCGTCCTATATGCGTTAGATCGCAGTATTACCCGTTGAGATCCCAAATACAAAAGAATACGCTACAGGCATCATCGATTGATGGTTAGCCCTGTGCACTCCTCACACTATGAAACACAATGAGGTTAGTAGCCCATTCCACTTTGCTGGTCTGGGCCTTTTTTATTCCCGAAAGCGCACGGCTATGGAAATATCATTCGGCTTCATAAAGCGGATCTGCTGCCTTTGCTGTATCTCAATACCGGTCTCAGGTTCGTAGATCAATTCTTGGTCGGCATCCAGCACTGCATTCTCTGTGCGGTTGATGATGCGTATACGTCGGGGCGTACCTGCTGCGTAGGAGACTTCCAGCAGGCGAGTCCGCAACTTCTCTTTCTGAGCCTTGTAAACGGTAGTCGCAATGGAACCATCGTCGTTGCGAGTGGTATCGGCAGAATAACTGTCAATCCAGGACACCTTATTGATATCAGAGTTCAGAAAAACCGATAACTCCTTTTCAAAATTCAGGGTATCCGGCTGTATGGATTCCTGCTTTCCATTGAGGCTCACCTCTTTCAGAATATTTGGTTGTTCGCCTTGCAAGCGATCAATCTCTCCTTCGAAATAGCCTTCTACGTCGAAAAATCGATCTGTTTCCGGATCCCCGGAGGCACTCTCATCGTTCGAGCAGCCCCAAAGGACTAGCAGGAGTATGCCCCACATTAAGCGTTGGTTCATGAAGTTGTCTTAATCAGATTGTCACCGTCCATCTCTTGGGGAACATCCATCCCCAGTCGGTGCAGGATAGTAGGAGCAATATCGCCCAGTTTGCCATCAGATACCGAAGCATCTGCTACTTGTTGACTAACAAACAGGATGGGCACCGGGTTTTTTGTGTGGGCTGTATTTGGAGTGCCATCTTCGTTGCGGATCATATCGGAGTTACCGTGATCGGCGATGATGATAGCTTCGTATTCGTGCTTTTGTCCGGTCTCGACCAGGCGCTTCAGGCAAGTGTCCACTGTTTCGACTGCTTTGCGTGCTGCCTCCATCACTCCGGTATGCCCCACCATGTCGGCGTTGGCGTAGTTGAGACAGATAAAGTCGGGTTGGTTTTCTTCGATATCCGACACGATGGCATCGGTCACTTCGTAGGCACTCATTTCGGGCTGCAGATCATACGTTGCCACTTTGGGGGAGTTGATCATGATCCGGCGTTCTCCTGCAAATTCTTTTTCGCGTCCCCCGTTGAAAAAGAAAGTCACGTGCGGATACTTTTCCGTCTCGGCGATACGCACCTGAGTTTTTCCGGCTTTCGCCAAAACCTCACCCAGGGTGTTTTTTATGTCTTCCTTATGAAAAAGCACTTCTATATTCTTAAAGGTATCATCGTAGCGGGTCATGGTGAGGTAACGCAGCGACAGGGGCTTCATATGGTAGTCGGGCATCGCTTTTTGCGTAAGCACGGTGGATATTTCCCGTGGACGATCCGTACGGAAATTGAAGCAAATCAATACATCATCATCGGCAATGGTAGCTCTGGGATTACCCTTTTCATCGACTATGACCATAGGCTTAAGAAATTCGTCGGTCTCACCGTTGTCGTAGCGATGCTGCATAGTGGTCAGTACATCGGTTACCACCTCGCCGGTGCCGTGCACCATGAGCTCGTAAGCCTCGGCAATACGCTCCCAGCGCTTGTCGCGATCCATGGCGTAATAGCGACCGATCACACTGGCCAATTCAGCCGATTTGGGACCAATGTGGTCCAGCAGATCTTTGATAAATGCCTTTCCCGACTTGGGATCACAATCGCGACCGTCGGTGAAGGCATGGATATAAACCTCCTCATTGCCCTGCTCATCGGCGATA
>JASBTH010000469.1 GCA_030148525.1 Saprospiraceae bacterium
TGGGAACCCGCATCAAGCAATCCATGGAACGTTACCCGGTCGATTCCGCGTACTATTCCCGCGTTCTGGATTCCCTGGCAGAAAGTATGGGCATCACCGCTTCGATGCATACAATCTGGGCCCCCGATGATGATGCGCCGCCCGCCGTACCGACCGGGGCCATTCGCCGCAGCCAATCTCTACCCTATTCACTCAACGATGGGGATTGGACCGTTTACCTGCTGGTTGATAATCCCGCCTTTGATATTGTCCGCCGGTCTTTGATCACCATTCTGGGGTCATTAGGTGTGATCGGACTGACCGTGTGGTGCTTTTTCCTGCTATTCCGCACCATCCTACGTCAAAAAAAGCTGTCTGACCTCAAGGATGATTTCATTGACAATGTCACCCACGAACTGCAAACGCCCATCTCAGCCATACGCATGAGTCACGAAAGCATGGAACGCCTGCCGGCAAGTTCGGAGCGACACCAAAAATACCTGACGGTGGCCCAAACTGAACTGGAACGACTTAGCCACTTGGTCGACCGTCTGCTCAATCGGAGTTGGCAGGAGAACGACACGTCGCGGGAAACCATCGACCTGCCCGTTTTTTTGCGAAAGCATACCGAGCGCTTACAGATGCGAAGTACAAAGCCCATCACCGTTGAATGGCCGGACAAGACAGCACCCACCCTGGTCACCGACCCCGCTCTTTTGGACATCATCCTGGAAAATTTGCTGCAAAATGCCCTAAAATACTCCGATGCCGATGGTGTGCATCTGCAAATAGACTGGCAAGGACCCCCCACGGGTATCACCCTTACCATCGCGGACGATGGCTGGGGTATTCCAGCGGCTGACCGCCCCTATATTTTTGATAAATTCACCCGCTCTTCCGATACGAACCGCAATTATTCGGTTAAAGGCTTAGGAGTTGGGTTGTACCACGTGAAGAAATGTGTGGAAGCACTCGACGGCCACATTGAGGTTGTTTCCAACCAACCACGCGGATCAGTTTTCACCCTAAACCTACCCAATCATGCCTAAGATCCTGCTAGTCGAAGACGAACCTTCTCTGCGTATGCTATTACACGATAATTTAGAGCAGGAAGGGTACGAGGTGCACGCTGTTGCCGATGGGCTGGCGGGCCTGGATGCCTGGGCCGAGCAAAGTCCCGATCTGATCATCCTGGATGTAATGCTGCCTGGACGCGACGGTTTCTCCGTTGCCAGGAACTTGCGCAAACAAGATACCAGAACCCCTATTCTCTTTCTGACTGCCAAATCCCGCCCCAAGGATGTAGTTCGGGGTTTTGAAGCCGGTGGCAACGACTACCTGAAAAAGCCCTTCGGACTGGAGGAATTGCTGGTCCGGGTAAAAGTGTTACTCACCGACCGCCGCTTACTACCACTAAAGGCCGACGACCAAACGATCATTCAACTCGGAGAAACGGTATTCGACACCCGGAGGCGGCAATTGATCTTTACAGCGAGTCCCCCCGTACAACTCACCATTCGCGAAGCCGAATTACTACAGCTACTGATTCAGCAACAAGGGGAAGTCGTTCCCAAGACCTACCTGCTAGAGCTTATCTGGGGTGATGATGGCTTTTTGAACTCCCGCAGCCTCGACGTCTTCATTTCCCGCTTGCGCAAATACCTCAGATCAGCCAGCGATTTAGAAATAGCCAACCAGCGGGGTGTAGGCTATATGTTGGTGGTGTACTAAAGGGCTTGTACGCACAGAATGGCGGAAAACCGGGAGGCCGGGCTAAGACAAGCAGTGTATCTTACCCTAAAACCGAATAACACTATGCGCTCCCTATCTATCTTCCTCGCTCTGTTCCTTTCCATCAGCTTATCGGCTCAGGAAACCGGACAAAAAGACTATCCCACCCTTGGTATCTCCTTCACCATTCCCGACGGCTGGCTGGGCCAGGAAGGGCAAGGTGTGTACATGATGGGGAGTAATTCCATTCCCGGCCTGATTCTCGTCATGCCTTCCAGTGTAGCTTCCCTGGATGCCATGCGCCAGGAGGCCCGGGCGGGTGTAGTGGACCAGGCCACCGGCACCAACCTGCAATTGAGTGGGAAGATCCAAAACCTGTCTGATCAGGCCATTGGTGCTGAATTCTCCGGGATACTGGAGCAACAACAGGCCAAAGCATACATTATCGGGGCTTACAATCCCTACGGTCAAAGTGTCTCCATCATGGCCATTACGCTGACCAATATGTACGATGAGAAGTATCCGGCTGTCGCCAAAAAGGTATGGCAGAGCCTGCAGTTCCGCAAGCCCGTCGTGCCGCCGGTGGTCGACCAGTGGAAGGAACGCATTTCCGGCACCCGCCTCACCTATATGGAATCCTACTCCTCCATCGACTATTCTAACCCCAACTATACGTCGGGAGGCGGCTATTCCAAAGAGGAAAAGATCGACCTCTGTCCGGCGGGCTTTTTCAACTACAATGATAAATTCGACATGAGTGTCAGTGTACCCAATGTCAGTGGCAGTGCCAATAACCGGGATCGCGGCGCCGGCCGCTGGACGGTGATTGCCAATGCCCAGGGCCAGCCGGTGCTGCAGTTGAATTTCACCTCCGGAGAGGTATACGAATATGTGCTTACCCGGGAAGGCGATAAAACCTTCCTCAATGGCAACCGCTATTTCCGCACCTGGACCGGAGAGAATGCACCCGTTTGTAATTAGGGTGTATGGCAACTTTATTCTCCAACACACCCGCTCCCGGGTAAACCTGGTTAGGGTCGCTGGTGTCCATATTTTTTGGTCCAGGGTCCATGGTCTTAAAAGTTGGCATTTGGCCCTCCCAAATCGGTCAAACGTGCTCCGTTTCATTCAAAAACCGGAATGGCAGGGAAATTTTCGTACTTTTCTATATCAGACCTGATTCGTTTTGGGACACTTCCCAAAACTATCCGTCCGATTGAAAATCATCCGTTTATTTAAGACTTTAACCATGCGATTTAACATCCTGCTTACCTTATGTTTCTTACTGGTTGTCCCGGGTATGCTCACTGCCCAGAAAAAGGACAAAAAGGAAGACAAGACCGAAGAAAAGGATCGGTCGAAGAACCCATTGCCCCTCAAACCGGAACGCAAGATCCGGTTGCAAACCGACGAGGGTACCTGGCTCAACCTCGACGTTAGCCCCGATGGTAAGACCATTGCCTTCGATATGATGGGCGATCTGTACCTACTGCCCATGGAGGGCGGCAAAGCCGAACGCATCACCGATGGACTCGCTTACGAAACACATCCTAAATTCAGTCCGGACGGTAAGCACCTGTGCTTCACTTCCGACAGTTCCGGAGCGGAGAACATCTGGATTATGGAGCTGGACTCCAAAGAATTCACCCAGATCACCAAAGACAACGATAAGCATTACCAGTCGGCCGAATGGACGCCCGATGGCAATTACATCATCGCCAGTAAAGGGGGACGCAACCTGAAGTTGCATATGTACCATAAAGATGGCGGCGGGGGCACCCAACTCATCAAGGAACCCAACGCCCTGAAGGTAGTAGAACCTGCCTTTGGTGCCGATGACCGCTATATCTGGTTTGCGCAACGGCGCAGTGCCTGGAATTATAATGCACAACTGCCTCAGTACCAATTAGGCGTTTACGACCGCGAAACGGGCGAAATGAGTACGAAAACCAACCGCTACGGCTCGGCCTTCAGCCCGTGCCTGTCGCCGGATGGTAAGTGGCTCGTCTACGGCAGCCGGTATAATACCCAGACCGGACTGGTCAAACAAAACCTGGAAACCGGTGAAGAATCCTGGCTGGCATATCCCGTGCAGCGCGACGAGCAGGAATCCATTGCTCCCCTTGGTGTATACCCGGCCATGTCGTTCACTCCCGACAGCAAAAACCTGATCGCCTACTACGGTGGCAAGATCCACCGGATCGCTATGGATGGCAACAGCGATGAGGTCATTCCTTTTGAAGTGGACGTGGAACTGGATTTTGGCCCGCGCGTTCGCTTTGATTTTCCGATTTCCGATGATCCCGAAATGGTGGTCACCCAAATCCGGGATCCCAGGCGTTCGCCCGATGGCTCCAAGATCGCCTTCACGGCCCTGAACCGCCTCTACGTCATGGATTACCCGGATGGCAGTCCAAAGCGCCTCACGAACAATGATTTCACTGAGGCCATGCCCGTCTGGTCACCCGACGGCTCGGCCCTTGCCTTTACCACCTGGGAAGGTGACGAAGGCCATATTTACCGGGTTTCGGCCGGTGGCGGCACTCCGCGCAAACTGACCCGTCAGGGTGGCACCTATTCCGATCTGGCCTGGGATGCGAAATCTAACCGGATCATCTTCCTGAGCGGACCCGCCCAGGCGTACCAAAACGCCATTGGTCCCTCAGCTTTTGGTGCCAGCGAGGACCTCGCCTGGATCCCGGCCAACGGAGGTGATGTTACAACCATCAAACCCGCTAATGGCCGGGGTAATCCGCATTTTGTTTCCTCCAACGATCGCATTTACCTGTACCACGGCGGTAAAGGTCTGGTATCCATGCGTTGGGATGGTACCGATGAGAAGGAACACCTGAAAGTCTCCGGTATTACGACCTTTCCCGCTCTTGTCGATCAAAACCATTGTATGATGGTGGAAACCGAACGGGAACCGCAACGTCGGCCGTCGAATGCCTCGGTGATCACCATGGCGCCGGAGGGAGACCGGGCACTGGCTCAGATCAATAATGAGATCTACGTGGTAACGGTACCGATGGTCGGAGGCGAAACGCCCTCCATCAGCGTTGCCAATGCCGATAATGCCGCTTTCCCAAGCTGGCAACTGACCGAAATGGGTGGCGAATGGCCGCACTGGTCAAAAGACGGCAAGACCGTCAATTGGTCATTGGGTAATGCCTACTTCAGCTACGATCTGGAAGAATCCAAAAGAGTAGCCAAAGAACTGGAAGCGAAAAAGAAAGCAGCGGAAAAAGAGGACAAGAAGAAAGACAAAAAGAAAAAAGATAAGGAAGAAGAAAAAGAGGACGAAGGCTACAAAGCCAAAGAGATTCGGGTGAAGGTATCGGTCCCGCGGGATATGCCTCAGGGAAGCGTACTGCTTTCCGGAGCCCGACTGATCACCATGAATGGAGATGAGATCCTGGAAAGTGGTGACGTACTCGTGGTCAACAATCGAATCAAAGAAGTCGGCCCCAAAGGATCTATTGAGACCGGGACAGACGTCGAGGTTATTGATCTGACGGGTAAAACCATCGTTCCGGGTTTCGTGGACACCCACGCCCATATGTGGCCCAACTGGGGGCTCCACAAAAACCAGGTTTGGATCTACGCTGCTAATCTGGCCTACGGCGTCACTACCACCCGTGACCCGCAAACGGCGACTACCGATGTACTGACCTATTCCGATATGGTGGATGCCGGTGAGATACTGGGACCACGCGTTTACTCTACCGGCCCGGGTGTCGGGTTTTGGGCATATCGCATCAAAAGTAAGGATCACGCCAGCCGGGTATTGAAGCAGTATTCGGAGTATTATAATACCAAGACGATCAAGATGTACCTTACCGGTAACCGCCAACACCGTCAGTGGATCATTGAGGCTGCTCAGGAACAGGGGCTGATGCCTACCACGGAGGGTGGGCTGGACTTCAAACTCAATATGACCCAATTACTCGATGGGTATCCGGGTCACGAGCATGCATTTCCCATCTATCCCATCTACGATGATGTGATCAAATTGGTAGCCGAATCGAAAATGGCCTATACCCCTACCCTGCTGGTGTCATACGGGGGTCCGTGGGCGGAAAACTACTTCTACGCAACGGAGGATGTTCAGGGTGATAAAAAGCTGAACTACTTCACGCCTAAGGCCGAGTTGGATGCCAAATCGCGCCGTCGTCCGGCCTGGTTTATGGAGGAAGAGCACATCTTCCAGCGCCACGCAGAATTTGTGAACGATCTGGTGGAAGCCGGCGGTATTTCCGGAGTGGGCTCCCACGGCCAATTACAAGGGCTGGGTTACCACTGGGAATTGTGGTCCATGCAGGCCGGTGGTCTTAAAGAGCATAATGCCTTAAAGGTAGCCACCATACTGGGCGCCACGGCCCTTGGTCTGGACAAGGATCTGGGTTCCATTGAGCCGGGTAAATTGGCAGACCTACTCATTTTGGATGAAAATCCACTGGAAGACATCCGCCACACCAATACCATCACCCACGTCATGAAAAATGGTCGCCTGTACAATGGCGATACCCTCGACGAGGAATGGCCCCGCCAACGCAAGGCACCGGAATTCAACTGGCAGGGAGGTGCACCCGCCATGGGCCTCCCGGGAATTAGGCGGTAACAGACAATTTCAAGATAGCTAAGGGCGTGTTCTCCATTGGGGGACACGCCTTTTTTAAATCGGAGATCGGAGGTCGGAGGTCGGAGGTCGGAAATTACATATCCCAATACACTGCCCGGAGCACCCCTCTCTTCCAATGACCAGGTTCCAACGAAGGGAGTTATTTGTATTGGAAAAAGAGAGGGGCGCGACAAACGCCAGGTTCAATTGAAAACCAATCTTCCCGGGGTGAGTTTTTGAAAGCGGAAAGCTTCCACCGTTCAGTCACGATATTCAACGACTCAGTCCGAAAAAATGGCAATCCCTCACCAGCTGGTCCATATTGGAAGAAAAAACACCATGGATCGCTTCCTATTAATCATTCACATCATGGCTGGCTTTACGGCACTTGCCTCAGGATTAGGAGCCATGGCCTTATCGAAGGCCAGTAAAGTTCACCGACCGATCGGGCAGATCTACTTTGTCAGCATGCTGATCATTTTTTGCACGGCCGTGCCCCTTTCCTGGATCGATCAAAACTGGTTTTTATTTACCATCTCCTTTTTCTCCTTTTACCTGGCCTTGTCCGGATTTCGGATTGCCCGTACCAGGGGAAACCGAACCACCCCCACCGACCGTCTGATCAGTGTGGCTATGGTCGGAATCAGCAGTTGGATGGTGGGTCTTGGCGTGCACAATCTACTAATTGGCAAAACAGCCACGGCCCTGGTCATTGGCATTTTTGGTCTATTATCACTGCTGGACAGCGTTCGGGATCTGCGATACGCCTGGTCTGTATCCACCCCTTCCCAGCACTGGATACGTATGCATTTAGGTCGTATGGGAGGCAGCTACATCGCCGCCGTAACTGCATTTGCAGTCAATGTAATTGACTTTTGGCCTCCCGTATACAATTGGCTTGGTCCCACACTGATCGGTACAATAGCGCTGACCTTTTTGAGTCGTTACTATCAGCGCAAGTGGAACCTGCAGAGCAAAGAAAACTAATGATTTGACTTACAAACACTTAACTATTCAAGTTGTAACACCAGTAAGCGCTCCGTGCGTAAAAAACTATCGTATTATTCGGTCTGGTCGCACTAGAACAAGCACTTTTTTGCCGAAAGGCAAGTCATAGAATTACTTCAATCACCATAAAACACCCAACAAATGAAAAAGAATCAGCTACTTTTATTGGCCCTTTTGATCGGATTAATCACCCACGTTCAAGCTCAGGAAGAGACGCTCTTCGATAACCTGCACATCAGGGGAGGCTTCGGAGGACCCATTATTGAGACCGCCCTGGAAGGCAGCCTCTCCAACGCTATTGGCGGTGGTGGTGGCGTATTATTCGATCGCTTTTTCATTGGCGGATACGGAATGGGTAATACTCAGGACAGCAGGTACGACCTCGATGGAGGGGTGGAGCGCCTGGAACTGGGCCACGGTGGTCTTTGGCTGGGATACTACACTCCGTCTTCCAAATTACTCCACTTTTACTCCAGTCTGCGTTTTGGCTGGGGATCCATCGAACAGGACGAAGGCGGAACTATCGACGACAGCGTTCTGGTATTAACTCCGGAAGTTGGCCTCGAAGTGAATATCACTTCCTGGTTTCGGCTGGCACCCACCATTGGCTACCGGTACGTGACCGGAACCGAATCAGGTGCTTTCTACGAAG
>JASBTH010000472.1 GCA_030148525.1 Saprospiraceae bacterium
GGGAGACCGAAGCGGTTCAGGGTGGGCGCTGGTTACAGATATTTTACGAAAACGAATGGGCAGCTACTAAGGAGGCTGTTCCAGTTTTGCAAGTGCCGGCACAACGGATGAAGCCATTTCTGCGCGTACCCTTACCCACCGGCACTTTTACGCTGGTGTTGCGTGATCTAAAGGGCAATGTCCGTGGAGAAATGCCACTACGGGTAGCGCAGGAAAACAACAGTACCGATAATTAGGCGGTAAGCGGAGCCGGTGCCGGTGCTACTTCCTCCTGTTCTTTTTGGTTTTCCTGCCACTCCATTATTAACCCAGGCAGATCGCTGAGCGGACGGGCATTACCGTAAAAACCTTCTTTGTCGAGCTTAAGGCTCGGTGAGCAAAAAAGTATACGCCACCAAGCACGGGGTGAGCGGTACTTTTTCATGTCTTCCCAGATCTCCATCCATTCGTGGAAAACCAGGTAAACAGGGTTATAAGACCCGACCGGGGTAAGGATACCGTAATCAGGTGTGTGGCCTTCCGGCGTGTAGGTACCAAAGATCCGGTCCCAAATGATCAGACTGGAACCGTAGTTGCGATCCAGGTATTCGTCGTCGCGGCCGTGGTGCACGCGGTGATTAGAAGGCGTTACAAAAATGTATTCAATGGGTGCCCACATGCGGTTGATCAACTCCGTGTGGATCCAGAACTGGTAAAGTACAGCTACCTGGTTAGCGCAAAAAAATACGAAAGGGTCGAAGCCCATCAGCGCGATGGGAATAAAAAAGATAATCTTGAGGTGCTGGGTCCACGATAAGCGGAAGCTCACCGATAAGGTGTATTGCTCGGAGGAATGGTGCGTTACGTGTGTCGCCCACCACATACGCTGTTCGTGGGAAATGCGATGCGACCATTACCGGAAGAAATCGATTGCAATAAAGCATAAAATAAAGGAACACCAGGTATTGGGGATATACCAGGGCACCATATTGTAGAAAAACAAAATGACAGCAAACAGAATACCCTTCAAAAGCGCACTGGAAATGACATTACCAATGCCGATAGCCGCGGCCGCAAAGGTGTCTTTACCATCGTAACTCATTTGTAATTTACGGACGCGAATGAACCATTCGGCAAACACCAGGGCAAACATAAACGGTGCCGCATAAATAATGATGGGGGGCAAATCCATGGCCAGAATTTGCTGGATGGTATAATATGGCTTCTGCATAAAAGGGTTGCCTTAAAAAGTTGACCTAAGGATGTGTGTTATTGTCAAAACCGTGAGACTACGGCGAAATGTTCGTTTATTCAAATTGTCACTTCATTTCTTTGCTGAAGATCCCGGGATTTTACGGCTGCTAGACAAAAAAACCTGCAGAGGTTGCCCTCCGCAGGTTAACGTCATGGGATTATGGAGTTATACTGCTTCCGAAAAGGTTTGGGCTTTGCCAAACCTTTTCACGCGAGTATATACTCGACTCGAAGTGGTTTGGATTCCCAGCACGAAGTACTGCGGAGCAAAACCACTTCGTTATCAGTATAGTAGCTGGTCAAAACTAGCCGTCGTCTTTTCCGAGGAAATTTCCCTCGAGATCAAAATAGAGTTCGACTCCAGTATTCAGGTTTACTTCGTATTTATCGTCGTCTTTCTCTGCCTTTACGATGGTTGCATCCGGATAATTCTCCGCTATGTAATCCAAAATGGATTGTGGAAGTGCATCCACTGGTATTAGGTCATCGTCATCATCGTCCGAGCCTTTGCCTTTGTCTTCGTCTTCGTCTGAGCCTTCGTCTTCGTCTGAGTCTTCGTCGTCATCCGTGCCCACCAAATTGCCGTCCAGGTCGAAGTATAGTTCTACTCCGTTATCTAACTCCACTTCGTAGCCGTCATCATCCACCTCCGCTTCGTCGATCTCAACGCCCGGATAATTGGCCGCTATGTAGTCTAAAATAGATTGGGGGAGTGCCGTGGGATCAATATCATCGTCGTCTTCACCCTCTTCATCATCTTCGTCATCATCCGTACCCACCAAATTGCCGTCCAGGTCGAAGTACAGTTCTACTCCGTTCTCCAACTCCACTTCGTAGCCGTCATCATCCAGCTCCGCTTCCTCAATTTCCGCATCCGGGTAGTTCTCCGCGATATAATCCAGTACTGATTGCGGTAATTCATCGGAATCAATCTTATGCCCATTCTCATCGTCCATGCGATCCTGATCGTCGTAAGAACACAAGAGCTCCCCATCCGCATTGAAGATCATTTCGCCCCGCTTGCCGAATTCTACTTCCAGGAAGTATTCCCCGAAGTAGTATTCCAATTCCGCCTCTTCGATTTGTTGGGTCAGTCCGGGGTGATTGGCTTCCAGGTAAGCTTTTGCTAGCTCCAGAAGCTCTGCCAATAATTCAGGGCTGTTATCCTCTTCTTCATCGTCACCGATAAAGATGCCCTCCGGACTAAAATACAGGTGTAGGTCATTGACTAATTCGATCTCGATGGATCCGTCTTCGTACTGTTCGATTTCTGAGATGGCCAGTGCCGGGAAATTAGTCGACAAATAGGTTTGAATGGGATCTGATAATTCGGATGCATCCAGGTCTTCTCCATCTTCACACGGACTAAGATTGGTCATAACGGAGGCCGCCGTAAAATTAAACACAGTGGGGGTGTAGGTTCCCTCCAGGTTATCTTCACAGGAGGCAAAAAGCACGGCAAAGCCAAGGCTGCATAGCAACCATTTAAAGTCTTTCATAATGTGTGTCGCTGTTTATTTAGTTATTGGGAAATGATTGTGACGGTTTTGGTCTCTAGCTGATTGTTCATCAGTATGTGCAATACGTATACCCCTGTTTGTATCCGGTGGGGCACTA
>JASBTH010000476.1 GCA_030148525.1 Saprospiraceae bacterium
TACCGGTATTTTGATTTACAGAATACAGTCGTTAGCTTTACAAGGTTACCTGAATTCTACTGATGGAACCGCTGACCCCTGCACAGTTCACTCCTTCTCAACTGTTTCCGGGTTATGTGGCAGACACGACTCGATAATTGATCACGAAATCCGGACGCATGAAGACGAAGCTGGTTTTATGGGGGTTCAACGAAAAGGAAGAGCGGACCCTCATTGCCCTCGACCTGCAAGCTGATGACAGCAAGGTGATTATGTACACCTTCCAGGAGCCTGTCGCTACTGAAGATTTTAGCCAGACTTTGATGAATGAATGGCGAAACGATAAGGAAGTCACCTTCCCGGAGCCTTTTCAGAAAACAGAGCAGGAACTCAGTGTTTCCAAACCACTTTTGCCGGAAGGCTATAAGGTGGAGCGGGAAGACGTTATCCAACGAGCACAGACCGAGTGGCAATTCATTGTATTGTCAGCCAAGCTCAACCGGGCGTACGAGTCTGAATTGGGAGAACTTCAGGATAAGGTCTCCAAGTTATCCGATTTCGATAGTGGTATCTGGGAAGAGTTAAAATCCTTCTGGAGTAAAGTACAAACCCAGGTTCGCGACAAAAATCTGTTTCGCGATCACGCTGATAAATTGCGGGACCAGACCAACGCTCTCTTTGCTCAGATGAAGGAATTGCGATCCAAGCTGGATGCCGAGTTCAAAAAGCGCTCCGCGGAGAACCAAAAGGAGTTTCATGAAAAACTGGCCGATATCGAAGAGCGGATCTCCAAGGGATTGCGATTGCAACCCATCTTTGATGAGCTCAAAAAGCTGCAACGCCGGTTTCGCGATACCAAGTTTACCCGTGAGGATCGTTCCAAAGTATGGAAGCGTCTGGATGGTGCCTTTAAGAAAGTTAAGGAAAAGCGGTTTGGTCCTGATGCCAATAAGGATCGTTCCCCCTTTGATCGCCTGCAGCGCCGGTATAACGGCTTACTGGAGGCTATCAAAAAAATGGAGCGGTCGATCAAGCGCGATGAAGACGAGTTGAGTTTTCAAAAGCGGAAGATCGAGCGCACCGACGGTCAGCTGGAAGCTCAGATACGGGAAGCAAAGATTAAAATGATCGATGACCGTATCGCCTCTAAAAGGGAAAAGTTTGCCGATATGGTAAAAACGCGTTCGGAACTGGAGTCTCGTCTGGAAAAAGAAAAGGCCAAAGAAGAACGGCGTAAAGCCGAAGCGGAGGCTAAGGCAAAGGCTAAAGAAGAGATTGCCAAAAAGATCGAGAAACAGTCCAAAGAGCTGGAGAAGGAGTCGGGTAAACTGCAAAAGGCTGCCGAAAAGCTAAAAGATCCGGCCGAAAAAACAGAGGCTAAGAAGGAACGCAAAGAGGATGGAGTCGTAAAAGCGGTAAGTGCAACCCTTGGGGAGGCTTTTGACGATGTAGTCGATACAGTAAAAGCTGTGGCAATGGTGGTCGGAGACAAATTTGCTGAAGACTTCACTGACAAATCCAGGCAGGGGACAACCGCCGAATCCGAAGAAGAATAAGAAATAATTTTTCACTGAAATTCTTTTCAGCTAAAATCCACCTGGTATCCTGTCCGGGTGGATTTTTTTGTTGGTCCAGGGGATGGGGTTCGGTTTGTGATTTTCACAATGTATTTGCGTGGACTGGTTGTTTAGGCTTTATAATTACTGTGTTTTTTGGGTTTTTGAACTGTTTAGGTTAGGTGTAAGAGGTGTATTTTTTTTCACAATTAGCGATTTTTGTCTTTGTTTGAGGATGGGGATGGTTGCATATTTGTACTGTGAGCGGGACATAAGGCCCGCAGCTAGTGCTAAAAGAAGCACCGCCACTAATTGAGAATATGTTCATGGGATTATAATTATTGTGGTTGATCGTCCCGGCCCAGCCGGGACGTATCAAACTTTCCAATCCCTGCAAAGATATTTCCTTTGGTCCTTCAGGCTTAGGTAACCTGCTGAGACCGAGAGATTTGTTTTAGGTTAAAACTTCGCGACGATACATCGTTATCATCGCCCCTTTTTGAAAGATTAATTTTGGATATGTTCATGGGATTATAATTGAAAGTCGCACTTCTAATCAGTGCGACTTTTTTTTGTTCCTGTCTCATCCCTTTTCCTTGGATACCACTTCGTTGTCGGTATAATAGACATTTGCAGTCCAAAGGATAAATCCCAAACACGCTCTTAGTCACATTTCATCCTGTCAACCTCACCTTCTGCTAGAAAAACAATTCCTGAGCTATGCGGAATGTATTGGCGTGACCATCGATAATGTGGGCTATGCGCTCGGAATATCCTCCCCCCATACTAACTGCGACGGGGACCTGATAATCCCGACAGGCAGATAGCACCAGCCGGTCACGCTCCCTGCACCCCTGAATACTAAGAGCGAGTCTGCCCAGTTTGTCGGTAGCGAGCACATCGACTCCCGACAGGAAGAACGCAAGATCGGGTTGTACGCGGTCAAAAAGACGCGGCAAAATATTGCGTAAGATGCGCAAGTAAGGCTCATCCTCTGTTTGGTCGGGCAGACCAATATCCAAATCTGATACTTCTTTGCGGGTCGGGTAATTTTTAGCTCCGTGCATGCTGAAGGTAAACACGCGTGGCTCATTGCGAAAGAGGTGGGCCGTTCCGTTTCCCTGGTGAACATCGAGGTCAATGATCAGTATTTGCCTGATCACTCCTTCGTGCAGAAGGGCGTTGGCTGCGATCGCAATGTCATTGAACACGCAAAACCCTTCACCGTGTGAGCGGTAAGCGTGGTGAGTGCCTCCGGCAATATTCAGGGCCACGCCGTATTTTTGGGCAAAGCGTGCACATTCCAATGTACCGTTTGCAATATGGAGGCCCCGGTGAATTAACTGGGGAGACATTGGGAAGCCAACAGCACGCTCTTCCTTGCGCGTCCATTCCTGATGTTTCAGCCGGTGCCAATATGCCGGAGAATGGGTTAGCAAGAGCGTCTCTTCGTCGAGGGGGTCAGGATGAAAAAAGTGACTTTCCGTAATGGTACCTTCGTAGAGAAGCTGTTCGGGTACCAATTCGTATTTGATCATGGGAAAGCGATGTCCCTGAGGCAATTGGTATTTATAAATTGGCGAGTACGCAATCCGTAGCATAGCTGAGAGGTAGTCCAAATAAACAGTATCAAGAACAGTAAGGGGGCAAAGTTGTTTGCCATCATATATACATCTTGGCGGACCATTTTCAGGATAGTAATCGGTACTAGGTGAAAAAGTCCGGAAAACTGTATTTTTGCACCGCCATTGGAACCTTTGTTGTCCTTGTACAACTAATCAAACAAAACAGAACCAAACATTATGGCTTTATCAGAACAGGAAATCATTCGCAGGGAGAATCTGGAAAAAATCCGGGAATTGGGTTTTGATCCCTTTCCGGCAAAACCCTTCGATAGTTCATTCAAATCGGATGAGATTACCACTCACCTGTTCAAGAAACAGTTGCGAAAGGAGCTGCAGGCTATTAAGGGCCTGGACGAATCGGGCGCTCAACAATTGATGGATGGCATGTTCCAGTCGCGAGGTCGCGCTGCAAAACTGTTGGCCAACGAAGAGCTGGCGGCCGGGTTGGAGGTAGGAGAGGAAGTCTCCTTCGAGCCTCAATTCAAAAAGGAAGCCATGCCCCTGGATGACTTTTTTGCGGAAGCAAAGTCAAATGCCTTAGGCGAATTCGATGGTAAGGAGGTAACTATTGCCGGGCGGTTCATGGGCCAGCGCGGTCCCTTTGCCAAGCTACAGGACACACATGGTACCATCCAATTGTACATTGGAAAGAAAGATCTGGGCGATACCGAGGAAGAGCAGGAGCGGTACAAAAAGCTGGTCAAACTCCTGGATATCGGTGATTATATAGGTGTTCGGGGTGAGGTATTTGCCACGGGAACCGGCGAGGTCTCCATTCACGTTCGGGAGCTTACCTTCCTGAGCAAGTCACTGCGTCCCTTACCCGTGGTAAAGCGCGACAAAGAGGGGAATGTGTATGATGCCTTTACCGATCCGGAGTTGCGGCACCGAATGCGCTACGTGGACCTGACCGTAAATCCTCAATACCGATCCATTTTCCGGAAGCGGGCAGCCATCATTTCGGCTATGCGCCGTTTCTTCGATCAGCATGGCTGGCTGGAAGTGGAAACCCCCATTCTGCAGCCCATCCACGGCGGAGCAGCTGCACGTCCTTTCCAGACGCACCACAATACGCTGGACATGCCGTTGTACATGCGCATCGCCAATGAGTTGTATCTGAAGCGGTTGATCGTAGGTGGTTTCGAAGGTGTGTACGAGATCGGAAAGATGTTCCGGAACGAAGGGATGGACCGTACTCATAATCCCGAGTTTACCTCCATGGAGATCTACGTGGCCTATAAAGATTACGTCTGGATGATGGAGATGGTCGAGGAATGCCTGGAGTATATTGCCAGGGAAGTCAATGGCACCACAAAGGCTACGCTCGGGGATAAAGTCATCGATTTTGCCGGTCCGTACGAGCGTCTGTCCATGTACGAGTCCATCGAAAAATACACCGGGGTGGATATCAGCGAGATGACGGAGGATGACTTGCGCGCGCTTTGCAAAAAATGGCACATTGAGGTAGAGGACAGTATGGGCCGCGGAAAACTCATCGATGAGATATTCGGGGAAAAGGTAGAGGACAATTTGATCCAGCCGACCTACATCACTGATTACCCGATCGAAATGACGCCCCTGGCTAAGAAGCACCGGTCGAAAGACGGCTTGGTCGAACGCTTTGAGTTGTTTGTCAACGGCAAAGAAATTGCCAATGCCTATTCGGAGTTGAACGATCCCATCGATCAGCGCGAGCGCTTTGAGGAGCAATTAGGCCTGGCCGAACGCGGTGATGAGGAAGCCATGGCCCTGGATGAAGATTTTCTGCGGGCTTTGGAATACGGCATGCCGCCAACCTCTGGTCTGGGTATCGGTATTGACCGCCTTACGATGATGCTCACCAACCAGGATAGTATTCAGGAAGTACTATTTTTTCCGCAAATGCGACCTGAGCAAAAGGATGCCGATAGCGAGGATTCGTCTGAAAATTAGATCGCTGGTCGAATTCCATATACGCAGTACGTTTAAAACTCCTATTTTAGGTAGGTATCAAAAAACCAAACTATGCGTTACCGCTCATTCATGTTATTGCTTTTAGTGGGATCCTTGCTGGTGGCCTGCGGAGGTAATCAACAAACCAAGGAAGAGGAACTCACCCGGGAAGAGTCATCGAACGATAAGGGATTGACCATCAGTGATGGCGAAACCGAGATCAACATCAATTCGGAGGAAATGGAGGATGCAGTTAACAGTCTAAAAGATGCATTCACCACAAAAAAGGACGGGAAAGAAATCGAGGTCGTTGATTTCCGGGAATTGAAAAAACTCATGCCCAACAGAATTTCCGGTATGAAACAGACTAGTTCAACTGGAGAAAAGACGGGTATGCTCGGATTTAAGTTTGCTACTGCTCAGGCCGAGTACGAAGATGGCGATCAATCGCTGGATATGTCCATTACGGATGTTGCCGGCATCGGCATCCTCACGGCTTCGATGGCCGCCTGGACAAATATGGATATGGACCGGGAAACCGAAAGCGGTTACGAGCGCACCACCCGTATCGACGGCCATCCTGCCTTTGAAAAATGGGATGGTAATCGCAAACGCGGCGAGCTGAGTGTTTTTGTCGATGACCGCTTCATCATTACCATTGAAGGTCAGAACATTGCGGAGAAAGACCTGCGCAAAGCCCTGGATGGCATCAACCTGAATCGGCTGGGGCGTCTCCAGTAGTCGGGTTTTGTGGCCAGGATTTTTGGTTATCTTCGCGCCTGCGGAAGAATGCCGGTTATGGAGTTAACCTTATACAAAATTCGGGAAAACGGTAAATTTGGTTTCATGGACCGTTTCGGTACGGTGGTCATCGAGCCACAGTACTACGAGGCCGAAGCCTTTTACAACGGTTTTTCGAGAATACGACTGAACAATAAGCTGATTCCCATGGATCACATGGGGCGCTTATTGATGAAGCACTTCTTCAATTACGTGGGCCTTTTCGAGGAAGAGAAGGCCCGCGTACAATTAGTTACGCGTTGGGGGTACATCGACACCCGCGGGAATCTCGCCATACCCATTCAATTCGAAGCGGCTGGTGATTTCTCGGAGGGCATGGCTCCGGCTTCCCTTTACCAGCAATACGGATTTATCGATCATCAGGGTCATTGGAAGGTGTCTCCTCAGTTCACCTGGGCAGGTTCCTTCCACGACGGACTGGCACCGGTCGGTCACAACGGGCATTGCCTGTTTGTGGGAACCGACGGGGAGACCGTTTTTGAGTGGCCGGGAGACAAGGCATTCCCGTTTCAGGAAAATGACCGGGCCGTTATCGTGCGGGGGGACCAATGGGGTCTGCTGGACCGGAGCGGTGATCTCGTTTGTGAACCGTGTTTTCACTATAGTGACGACATGGATTACGGTGTTTTCCATGAAGACCGGGCGATTATTCAGGAGCAGGAGCGTTTTGGCTACATCGATTTGGACGGAGGGGTGGTTATCGATACGGTTTTTGATCGGGTTGGCGATTTCAGCCACGGTCTGGCTCCGGTGCGTAAGTCAGGTGGTTTCGGGTTTATCGACCGGTCGGGACAGGTGCGTATTCCCTTCTCCTACCAAGACGTTGGCTTGTTCTCCGAAGGCCTCGCTCAGGTTCGCAAAAAAGCCTTTTGGGGCTACATCGACACTACCGGCACGCCCCGCATTCCCTTTAAGTACGACCGGGCCCACCCTTTCCGCGACGGCCTGGCCTGGGTGGAGCGCAACGGACGTTGGGCGTATATTGACCAGTCCGGTTCGGTAGTTTGGGAGGAAAGGTAAATTAAGGTCCACGGTTCACGGTCCACGGTTCCCGGCTCACGGCTCACGGCTTACGGTTCCCGGCTTACGGCTTACGGCAGATGGATTGAAAAGGAGCGCTGATCCTCCGGATCGCGCCCACGCAATGTGTCTTTGAAAGAGCAGACTCCGTAGGGCGTTGAAACGGTCCACGGCTCACGGCTCACGGCTCACGGTTCACGGTTCACGGCTTACGGCAGACGGATTGAAAAGGAGCGCTGATCCTCCGGATCGCGCCCACGCAATGTGTCTTTGAAAGAGCAGACTCCGTAGGGCGTTGAAACGGTT
>JASBTH010000482.1 GCA_030148525.1 Saprospiraceae bacterium
GACCGTTAGCCTGTCCTACTACCTTATACCCTCTGCTAAATAAAAGGTGAGTTATTGATAATCAGCTGTTTATAAGTCTGGATAACACCCAGCCTCATGTTACTATCAGGCGACTTGCCGATCAGGACCAAAATGGTATCTTTAGCGGGAGGTTGGGCCAATACTATTTCCTAAGATGATGATCGTTAACGCCCAACCTCCCGGTACAGGGTAGCAGGTAGAGGGTATATGGATTAAGGCATGTCCAACTACCTGATACCCTATACCAAACTCAAAACTGCAAGACGATCCGTATGGAACCCATTTTTACTAATGATGCCATTGTACTTGGCCTCTTGATTGTTGCTCTCACCCTCGTTTTTGTAACGGCCAGTAGTGAACACCCCGCCGCGAAGCGATTTTACCGTTATGTACCCCCCTTGCTACTGTGCTATTTCATCCCGGCATTGATGCACTGGCCGTTGGGACTCATCTCAGGGGGAGAATCCAATCTGTACTTTGTGGCTTCCCGCTATTTGCTCCCGGCTTCCCTGATCCTGCTGTGTGTCAGTATCGATTTCAAAGGCATTCTGAACTTGGGCCCTAAAGCCCTTATTATGTTTGGGGCAGCCACGCTGGGTATTGTACTGGGCGGACCAGTAGCTGTCTTGCTGGTAACTCAGGTAGCACCCGGTCTTATTCCGGTGACGCCCGAGGAGTTGTGGCGTGGCCTTTCGACCATCGCGGGAAGTTGGATTGGCGGCGGTGCCAACCAGACGGCCATGAAAGAGATTTTCCAGGTCGACGATGACCTGTTTGCTTCCATGATTGTAGTCGATGTAGTGGTGGCCAATATCTGGCTGGGTTTTCTATTGTACGGAGCCGGAATTTCGGACCGTATCGATACCTGGTTGAAGGCCGATAACTCGGCTATTGCCGACCTGCGCCAGCGGGTAGAAGACTACCAGCAAAGTGTGGCCAAGATCCCGACGACTACGGAAACCTTTCTTTTGTTGTGTGTGGCTTTCGGAGGAACGGCCCTGGCCCACTGGGGGGCTGACCTGATCACGCCCGTAATGGAGCAATTTCGGGAAACCCTCGATCGCATTCGCCTTAATTCGCTCATGTCGGGCTTCTTCTGGTTGATCGTTATTGCGACTACGTTGGGACTGGTATTGTCGTTCACCAAAGCCCGTCGACTCGAAGGGGTAGGGGCCTCCCGTTGGGGATCGGTCTTCATCTACGTTCTGGTGGCTACCATCGGTATGCAGATGAACCTGGGAGAAGTGTTGGAAAACCTGGGGCTTTTCGCGGTGGGGATTGTCTGGATGATCATTCACGTGACTATTCTGCTGGTCGTTGCCCGCCTGATCAGAGCACCCTTTTTCTTCGTAGCTGTAGGGTCACAGGCCAATGTTGGTGGAGCTGCTTCCGCACCGGTGGTCGCTTCGGCCTTCAGTCCGGCCCTGGCACCGGTGGGGGCGCTCATGGCGGTGCTTGGGTATGCCTTGGGTACGTATATGGCCTACGTTTGTGCCCTGCTCATGCAAGGGGTGGCTGTCTGACGGTCCCTGCCTAGGCCAAAGGCATACGCCCGTATGGGCTTCGGCAGGCATGCACGGGCCAAGGTCCACGGCTCACGGTCCACGGTGTACGGGCCGGAGTGTGGAGATGACAGCCGATTAGGCCACAGCTTCAGCTGTGGTATAAAGCGGGCGGTTTTGTTGTCAATAACCACTTTAGTAGTTGACCATTGAGTGTCTACAGTAGATATTCGCGGTCCGGAATGTAGTGATGACGGCCAATCAGACCACAGCTTCAGCTGTGGTATTATTCGCCACAGTATCCCCAGTTTTTATACCACTTCAGTGGTTTCAGTCCAGGGTCCATGGAGGGATGGAAGCCGGAAGGATTAGCAAGTCTATACCCTGTAGCATGAATCAGACGGTAACTACGGAGCTGCCTTACGGCAAAAAATTACTCAATGCCGGTACGTTGGAGTAGGTTCATGACCTCCGGACAGGCATCCTCCATGGCCGTTTCAATATCGGTCTGCTCGGTTTCCAGGGTTTCCCCGTATTTTTCCTCCAGTTGATCGATACAGGCATCGGTGCGATCAGCCTGTCCTTCCAGCCGGTTCATGAGGTTCTCCAGGTCTTCCATATTTGATGATTCGGTGTCCAGATTTTCCATTTCGGAATAGGCTACTGCCAGCGGCTTCATGCAGTCACAGAGGTCAGAGGCCATCTGGTCGGTGCCGGATGGAGAGGAACAGGAACAGACGGTCACCAGAGCAAGAAGAGAACATAAATAAGAAAAAGGACGAAGCATGGGTCAATAGTTTTTGGTTCGCTGACAATTTCCGCGAAAGTATTTGCCGCAAAAACTGTCAGGGAAGGAGTTTTTTTGCGAAAGCAAAGAAAAGAGGCTTATTCCGGTACCTTACTATACCAGTCTTTCAATGTTTTTGCCGCCACTTTGCCCTGGGGGGTATAGTCGCGACGGCGGAAATCGGATCGTCTGCTTTGGTGGGGATACCATTTCCATAAAAAACCGCCGGACCAGGCCGGTTCCTCCCAGAATACTTCAAAAAGTGCTTGCAGCGCGTTGGCCTGTCCCTCCTCATTGGGAGCGAGTTGGCGACGGCGAGCTTCCAGTTCCCAGGTGGGGCTGGCACAGCTGTCGACACTCATGTATCCGTATTCGGTAAAGAGGTAGGGTTTACCCACTTCCCGGGCAAAGTCATTCATGGCCCGGCGAGGTTCTTCCCAGGCTTTTTTTAGCTCCTCGACGCTCGGGGTATGTGAATGGGTAAGCGGGAAATAGGCATCTATTCCGATATAATCCAGGTTGTTCCAGAAGGTTACCTGAGGATACTCATCCCAATTGGCCGCGTAGGTTAACGGGCCACGGTAAATGGAGCGAATCTCGCGGATGAGCTCCTGCCAGTACTCGTGCCGCCGGGCCGTGCTGGCTTTGAATTCGGTACCAATACAGAACAGATCTGCATTCAGGCTGTCGGCAACATGAGCCATGGAAAGGATGTAGGTACGGTAGCTTTTTTCCCAGGATTGCCAGTCTTCCTCTGTATCAAAGTCGATGGCTCCCGTCCAGGCACGGGGCACGTATACTTGCGGTTTGAGCATGACCCGTATGCCCTGATTTTGGGCCATTTTGATGGTTGCAATGGTGCCTTCGGTGCGTTCGCCCCACCATTGGCGCTCCATGTCGAAATAGACTTTGGGTTCGGGCAGTCGGGTAAATCCCAGAGGGATCACAGCAATCCAATTGGCTCCGGAAGCGAGCACATCTTCCATGGCATCACTTTCAATAGGACTGGGTGGTGCAACGAAACTCAGGCCATCCATTATCATTGGCCGTTCGGGCATGGCCCCCTTGCGGGAAAGGCTGGCTGCGGTTCGGTCGCACGAGCAGGACAGGAGCAGACAAGCTGCCAGTAGGAGAATCGGGTGACTAGACATATTATTACGGGCGTTCGTTGAAGGTCATTGGATACAGAACGCTTGGATTCGGGCAATTGATTTGGTAATGGGGCAAATCTTTTTCGGTGCATACACCGGGGTAATCTCCTGACCACCCTTCCATATCGAGTATGACCTGCCAATGCAGGTGGGGCACCCAACCACCATTCTCTTCCGGAGGTCCGAAGGTGGCGATGCGATCTCCCCGGGCTACCGATTGGCCGGACTCCCAGGTAGTAATGGACGACCGCGACAGGTGACCATACAGCGTAAAGAAGGAAAAATCATCGATTTGGTGTCGTAAAATAAGGGTTGCGCCGTAGTCAAGTGGCTGGTCATTGTAGCGAAAACTATGGACCGTCGCGGGGAGAGGGCAATAGACGGGCGTTCCGGCGGCACACCAGAGATCCAGCCCAAGGTGACGGTTTCGCAATTCGGCGCTT
>JASBTH010000497.1 GCA_030148525.1 Saprospiraceae bacterium
GCGCATCGATTACCTTACTTCCGATGAAAAACGTACGGATGCGATTGTGTACCACCTCGAGAAACACTCTTCGCATCCCATCGCCAAATCCCTGGTGTCGTCTCTGGAGGACCGGGTAAATGGATTTCACACCTTGTGGGCAGATTTGGATGTCCGGGAAGAAAAAGGAAAAGGTGTGACCGGGCTGCTACCCGACGGCACCAGGTGGAAGCTCGGATCCGCCCGGTACCACGAACAACTTGCTTTGGAGCAACCCTCATCCGATCTCTACCTTTCGGAAAACGATCAACTCCTGGCCCGTATTCACTTGGTTGATGAGCTGAAACCGGAAGCCGTACAGGCCCTGCAAGATCTGCGGCACCAGGGAATAAAAACCATCATCCTCAGCGGGGATCGCCAGGAGAAGACCCAGGCCATCGCACGAGAAGTCGGCGTTGACACCTACTTCGCTGAGCAATTACCCGAAGAGAAACTGGCCCGAATCGAGTCCCTGGCATCCGAAGGCATGGTGGCGATGGTCGGCGACGGTATTAACGATGCTCCTGCCCTGGCAAAAGCCACCCTGGGTATTTCGCTGAGCAATGCCTCCCAGGTGGCTATTCAGTCGGCCCGGGTAGTGTTGTTAAATGGCCAGTTAGACAAACTACCGCAGGCTATGGCCGTCGCCCGGCATACCGTACTAACCATCCGCCAGAACTTGTTTTGGGCCTTTGCCTATAATGTTGTCGCTATTCCCGTGGCTGCCCTCGGTTTTCTGAATCCAATGTGGGGAGCCCTGTTTATGGCCTTTTCCGACGTCGTGGTCATTGGTAACTCCGTGCGTCTTAAGCATAAAAATATCCGTATACGATCCGACTGAATGTCTGGGGATTGCTTGCCGTAGTTTTGCTAGCCCAGGCCTGCAACCGCTCTTTCATTCCGGATATTTCTACAGAAAAGGAAATAGTGGTAGAGGGTTGGTTCGACATCCATCGATAAACACGTACTTTTGCTCAGCTAAAACATTGTACTCTGGAAATTACGCAACATCAAAAGACTGCCTGGATACTGGGTGCCGGAGAATTGGTGGGACGCAAATGCCTCCTCCAGCTGTTGCAGCATAGTGCCTATATTCAGGTGGTAGCTCTGATGGAGGAGCCCCTCCGCTTTGAACACCACCGCCTGGCTATTCATGAGGTATCTTATGAGCGCCTTCCGGAAACCCTGCCGGAGGGGCCGGTGCACGATGTGTACTATTGTTGGGATGGCACCAGTCAGCCCATCAAAGCGGAGCGTGATAAATTCGATCCTGCCACCACCTACGCCGCGATCCTGGCGCGCGAGGCGCGCGACCGGAAGGCAGGTCAGTTTATGTACCTATCGTCGGTGGGTGCCGATACCAGTTCAACCCTGTATTATCGACAGGAAAAGCGCATGGTGGAGCAATATCTGGAGGATCTCGATTTTTGGGCGGTACATTTGTTCCGCCCGGCGCTGATTACCGACGAGAATGCCACTTCCCCGGAATGGGCCCGGCGCAGCGCCGATTGGCTCGGACGCTCCCTGAGTACCCTCACCGGCGGGGTGCTGGGTAAATACCGTCCGGTCGACGGACTAACCGTGGCGAAGGCCATGGTGCAGGCCGCACAGCGCTTTCAATCAGGAGTACACGTATACTCCAGCGAATACTTGCAAGAATTAGCTAAATCATTGGATAAAGGATTAATACGACGCAATGGCAAATGATAAAGTGGTAAAAAAGTCGAGTATCAAGATCGACATCGGATTGAACGAAGAAAAAGTTCCGGTCGCTATGCGATGGGCAGCCTCCGATAATAAGGATGATAAGCCGCGGGCTTGTAAGGCCATGATGCTGGCCATGTTTGATGAGGAGAATAAGGATACCTTGCGCATTGACCTGTGGACCAAGGAGATGCAGGTGATCGAAATGGATCGCTTTTTCTTCCAGACCCTGCGCTCCATGGCCGACTCCTACTACAAAGCAACTCAAAATGCGGAATTGGCAACGGCCATGCAGCAATTCGTTCAGTATTTCGGCGAAAAAACAGAAATCATCCCCAAGGATCAGTAGGTCAGATGGTTAGGTCTTTTCTCTTTGAAAAAGACAGTTTCTTTTTGGAAAACCGGATTGTATAATCGTATATTTGCAGTCTGGTGAGCGCACTTGGAGCAGCTCCCTTTAACCCCCCCAGGCCGGAAACGGAGCAAGGGTACGAGGTTGAGCGCCCGTTGTGTGTCTCACCTTTTTTTCACCAGCCCTGGTCCCTAGTGGACCAGGGCTGGTGTTGTTTTAGGGCTGCCGTTCCGTCAATTTAACATCCTTAAAAAGGAAATATGAGCTGCCCTTTTTACCTTGGCCGAAGACCGAACTCTCGAAGCTCGATAATGATCGGGGAAAGACACCATGCATCGCATTTGTCGGAACCTCAACCTTAATCTCAACCTTTCCTGCCCGCCCTGGTCTCTGCGGACGAAGGCGGGAACGTAACGCCCAAACAACATGCGTAACCTCCTGTTAATTGTGTTTCTTTTTATCAGCCTTTCGGCAAAAGCACAACTCAACTGCGAAGAAGCCGTCACTCACTTTATTCACGACATCCAGGGGAGCGAATTAACCTCTCCGCTAACTGATAGGAATGTGCGGGTTAAGGGGGTAGTTACCGGCGTGTTTCAGGGGGATGACCTGCTGCGTGGCTTTTTCTTGCAGGAGGAGTTGTCTGATTGGGATGAAAACCCCTTCACTTCGGAAGGTATCTTTGTCTTCCAGAGCGAAGATTCATACACGGAAGTGCAAGCCGGCGACCAGGTGGTAGTGGAAGCCACGGTTGTTGAATTTAATGATTTGACGGAGTTAACTGATGTTCAGGTAGCGGTCTGCCAGTCCGGCCTGACTCCGGATACGACCGTAATCGCTGAGTGGTCAAATGATCCGAACATAGCGGAACGCTACGAAGGCATGTTGGTTCGTTTTACTGACACCATGACCATCACTGGTATCCGTGACCTGGACCGTTTCGGAGAGTTGGTGTTGAGTCCTTCCGGCCGTCAATGGCAGTACACCGAGCTATTCCCTCCGTCTACCGATGTAGGGACCTACGAAACCGAACGTCGTACTGAGCGCCTCCTCCTCGACGACCAAAAGAACGGAAGTGATCGCCGACCCATTCTCCACCTGCAGGCGAATCCAGGGTTACGGGCCGGCCAGCAAACGACTCGTTTAACCGGCATTTTGAGTGAAGCCTTTGGCGCGTATCGCCTCCGTCCGATAGGATCGGTAACTTTCTCCGGGGACAACCGACTGCCTTTCCCGCCGCTCGATACCGGTGACTTGCGGATTGCCACCTTTAACGTGGAAAATTACTTCAATGGCAATGGTTCGGGTGGAGGGTTCAGTACCAGCCGCGGTGCCGATAACCAGGCTGAATTTGAACAGCAAACCCGTAAGCTGGTGCCTGCCATCCTGAATCTTGATGCTCATATTATTGGTGTTCAGGAGGTGGAAAATGATTATCCGGCGGGGAATCGATCCTCCCTGGCACAATTGATCGCAGCGCTCAATGCGGCTGCACCGGCCGGTCATACTTACGCCTACGTGGATCCCGCAGAACGAATCGGAACCGATGTAATTGCCGTGGGCATTATTTACCGATCCGACATAGTAACCACGACGGGTGATCCGCAGATACTGGATGAACCCATCGAATTGTTCCAGGTGGATGCTTCCAACCGGGCGCCCCTTGCTCAGGAATTTGAACTGAACGGGCGGACTTTCTGGGTGGTTTCCAACCACTTTAAATCAAAAGGGACTTCCGGATACGATGAGCGTCCGGGCGTTAGCCCGCTCGACGATGATCGGGCTGATGGGCAATCTTACTGGAATCAGACCCGCACTCTCGCGTCCCTGGCGGTTGCCGACTGGATGAATACGCTTACGCAAAATGACCCGGAGCCGCGCGTGGTTATCCTGGGCGACTTGAATGCCTACAGTCAGGAAGATCCGCTACAGGTACTCGAACAGGCCGGATACATCAACGCTCTGGAGGATTCGTATACCATCGATTTTCGGGGCTTCTGGGGCATGCTGGATCATATCCTGCTTAGTCCGCCTATGAAAGCCGGTCTGTTAGCTACCACTACAGTTCCCATCAATGCTGACGAATCGGATATCCGTAATTACCAGTCAGAGGATCCGACATACGTGGATGATTCCGCCCGTCGCTCGGCCGATCACGATCCGGTTATTGCGGCTTTTAATCTGGATGCAACTACGTCGGTCCGGTCGGTCCGACACCTCACGGGTATCGACGTGCAGGTGGCCCCTAATCCGGCGAAGGAGGTACTTCAGGTAACCTTTACCCTCGCGGAAGATATGGTTCTATACACGAGCCTTTACAATATCAAGGGTCAACGGGTCCGCACCATCATCAACCATGAAAAGATGCCATCGGGCGATCATTCCAAAGAGGTTAGTCTTGCGGGGCTGACTCCGGGAATTTACGCGCTGCGCTTCCAAAGTAACGACCGCGTCCTGACGAAGCCGGTTGTGGTCCGGTAGGACCACGGTTCACGGACCATGGTTCATGGTCCAAGCTCCCTGCCTACGCTAAACCCTCAACAGGCAGAAACGGTCTGCGCAAAAAAGTGCAAAGACGCAGCAATCAAGTAAAACGAGATAAACAGGCCATGACGAATCCCTTTAGTCACTGCAGTCCCTTCATTCTCTCCCGGTCTCTACGCACCACGCAATTAAGAACAGGGCACCAAGGCCAGGGAAAAGCAACCACCTTCCCTCAAGTCCCTCAAGTCCCTCCAGTCCCTTCCTTCTCTCCAGTCTCCGAATACGGGCAATGCCGGCACCCATTCCCGCAACACCAACCGCGCTTGCGCAAAAAATGAGCGGTGAGCACCATCTTGCCGTCCTCG
>JASBTH010000511.1 GCA_030148525.1 Saprospiraceae bacterium
AATCGCACATCAGTGCCATGATGAGCGATATGCCAGCAGCGGCACCAGAAATAAATAGGTTCCAGGACCGCTGTCGTATCTGTAGTACCGAAAACGCAACGAAGGAGGTCAGCAGTATCAGGGCTACGATTAGCAATTGCCCTAATTCCACGCCCACATTAAAAGCAAAGAGCTGCCTGATAAAACTGTTTTCCTGCCCGGGCATAACCAGGGACCGGAAAAAGTTGGAAAATCCCATGCCGTGTATTAACCCAAACAACAGGGCAAACAAGTAGTTGAGCCGGACTCGTCGATCAAAGGTTCCCTCTACGTCGTCGGATTCGAATCGGTGTACAACCACATTGTAGATAGCAGTTACAAAAATAGTGACCGGAATCAAAAATTCGATCAGCTCACCGTTGATCGGAATGATATCCATGGCCGCCAGGGCCAGGGTGATGGAATGCCCGATCGTAAAAGCGGTGACCAGGATGGCTACCTTTCGCCATTCTGCCAATCGATAAATCGCACAAAGGGCAATGATAAACAGAATGTGGTCATAACCCTTAACATCGGAAATATGCTCAAAACCGAGCTGCAGATAGGTCTGAAAGGTAGATTGCATGATTGGTCTTGTTTAGGGCAAAAATACAGAAACAACGGTAAAAGAAAAGCCTCCCACCGTAGGTGAGAGGCTTCTTTGTCGGCCAAAAAACTAGCTCTAATAGCGGTAGTATTCTGGTTTGTATGGACCTTTTTGTTCCACTCCGATATAGTCGGCTTGTTCTTTGGATAAGGTCTCCAGTTCCACCCCGATTTTCGCCAGGTGCAGGCGGGCTACCTCTTCGTCGAGATGCTTGGGCAGGGTGTATACCTTATTCTCGTAATCATCCACATTATTGAATAATTCCATTTGCGCCAGTACCTGATTGGTAAAGGAGTTGGACATAACAAAGGATGGATGTCCGGTGGCACAGCCAAGATTCACCAGTCGGCCTTCGGCCAGCAGGATAATGTCGTTGCCGTCAATGGTGTATTTGTCAACCTGCGGTTTGATCTCTACCTTGGAATCGCCGTGTTTCGTATTGAGGTACACCACGTCGATCTCATTGTCAAAGTGTCCGATATTACAAACGATGGTCTTGTCGTTCATAAGTTTGAAGTGCTCTTCGGTCACAATGTCTTTATTACCAGTAGCGGTTACGACCAAATCGACACGCGGGATAGCATCCTTCATACGCTTTACTTCAAAGCCGTCCATAGCGGCCTGCAGAGCACAGATCGGGTCGACTTCCGTAACGATCACCCGGCAACCAGCACCGCGCAAAGAAGCGGCGGACCCTTTACCGACGTCACCGTACCCGGCAACCACGGCTACTTTGCCGGCGAGCATCACATCGGTGGCACGGCGGATGGCATCTACCAGCGATTCCCGGCAACCGTATTTGTTGTCGAACTTCGATTTGGTTACGGAGTCGTTGACATTGATAGCGGGAACGGGTAGGGTGCCGTTGCGCTCACGCTCGTACAAGCGATGTACTCCCGTAGTGGTTTCTTCGGAAATACCGCGGATCTTTTTGGCTAACTCGGGATTCTTGTCGAGAATGACATTGGTGAGATCACCACCGTCGTCCAGAACCATATTTGGTGTATTACCGCCTTCAAAAGCAAAGAGCGTTTGCTCAACGGCCCACCAGTATTCCTCTTCCGTCATGCCTTTCCAGGCAAAAACCGGAACGCCCGCTTCGGCAATAGCCGCCGCTGCGTGGTCCTGGGTAGAAAAAATATTGCAAGAAGACCAGGTTACCTCAGCACCCAATTCGACCAGCGTCTCGATCAATACTGCTGTCTGAATGGTCATGTGCAAGCAACCGGCGATCCGAGCACCTTTCAGGGGTTTGCTCTCGCCGTACTTTTCGCGCAATGACATCAGGCCGGGCATTTCTGCCTCCGCCAGCTCAATCTCCTTGCGGCCCCAGTCAGCCAGTGATATATCCTTTACTTTGTATTTCAAATTTTGTACGGAATCCATGAAAAAGATGGTTTTTAAAAATATTCAAAAGCGATGCAAAATTACTGTTTTCTCATCGGTAAAGCAATGGAACAAAACCGCTTGGAAAGTCCCGGCCATTTTGTGGCATTATGGTGACGCTACAGTATGTCTTACTTAGATATAAACAGTTAGTGACGCTTTAGTTGTGCAGGTGAGGGATTTTGCTTTCGCAAAAAATGACCGGCCTTGAGAAGATGAGGCTAAATACGGGGTACAGCCAAAAGTAGGGATGAGCTACATCTTCTTCCCAACCTGGTTAGAAATACGATAATCAGCAAGTTAGGTTTCCGCTGTTCGCGGAAAAATATACCCGACGCAAATGGATTTTGAACAATTCCCCGACCACTTCGATGCGGGGGGATTATCGCTGGTTATTTGCGTCCCTGCCACTTACCCACCGACTTACCGGGTGTGTAGGTTCGCATGGCGACCAAAAGGTCATCCGGTGTACGTTCGGCGAGCAGGAACTGGCGGTGAGCTGGTTTCAGGAAACCCATGGCCAGTAAATGATCCAATTGCTTGAATAAGAGGTCGTAAAAGCCCTGGACATTCAGGATGCCTATGGGCTGCTGGATCTGGCTTAGTTGTACGAGGGTAAGCATTTCGAATAACTCATCGAGGGTGCCAAAACCTCCGGGAAGGACAATTACACCTTCCGATCTGCGCGCCATTTCCAACTTGCGTTCGTGCATGGTGTCGACGACCACCAACTCGCTCAATCCCGCGTGGCATACTTCGCGTTCCTGCAGAAAATAGGGTATGACACCGGTTACCCGGCCGCCGCCTTCCAGGACGCGATCGGCAATGATACCCATTAAACCGATGTTGCCCCCGCCGTATACCAATTCGATACCTTCCCGAACGAGTACATCCGCGAGGAGCTGGGCCTGCTTGGTGAAAATAGGGTCGTGGCCCGCGTTGGAACCACAAAAAACTTGGATGGCCTGCATAGAGGGTTGATTCTCGTTTCGTTCGAATTCATTGTGTAAAGCCTGAATAAACCGCAGGCCGGCGGCAGGATTTGTTGCGAGCGGGATATTATGTACATCACACAGGCGCATGAGCATATTGACGTCCACCTCATGGGCGTGCTTACCCAGTGGATCGCGGAAAAAGATAACCATATCCACCTTGCCCTCCACCAGGCGGGAAGCGATCTGGGCATCGCCGCCTAGCGGTCCGCTACTCATCTTTTCGACTTCCAGGCCGGCATTCTCCAGATGTGAACCGGTAGTACCCGTTGCGATCAGGTGAATGTTGTGGCGCTGGAAAAAATCCATATTGTCGCGTATAAATGCTACCATGTCCACTTTTTTCCCATCGTGGGCGATGATCGCGAGGGTCATGTGATCCGTCATTGTGTTATGAAATTGTGAAAACCAATTGTTTGGGTTGTTTCTAAGGTGGAATCCGTATTTTTGGGGAAATTATCAAAACTTAATCAAAACCGTGTATTTATGCGCAACCTAATCACACAGGTATTAGCTTTAGTGTTTTGTATTGGTTTGAGTACGCCAGTCGCCGCCCAAATCGCGGCTCCTGCACCAAGCCCCTCTGCTGAATTCACCCAGACAGTAGGTCTGACCGATGTAACCGTCAGCTACTCTCGCCCGGGTAAGAAAGACCGTACCATCTTTGCTAACGACGGCTTGGTTCGTTACGGTGAGGTATGGCGTACGGGTGCTAATCAGGCTACCCAGATCACTTTTGGCGACGATGTGCAGGTCGGTGGTGCTTCTCTGGAAGCAGGGACCTACGCCATTCTCACCAAGCCAATGGCCACTTCCTGGGAGGTCATGTTTTTCCCGTTTGAAACCGGAAACTGGGGCAGTTACGTGGAAAAAACACCCGCTGCTACTGTAAAAGCTGACGTTACCAAGCTGAACCGCACCGTGGAAAGCTTTACCATCAATATCGATGCTCTGGCCAATGAAAGTGCTGTTCTGCAGTTTATGTGGGACAAAACCCTGGCCTCACTGCCTCTGGAAGTGAATACCGACGAGAAGGTAATGGCGTCTATCAACCGCGTAATGGAAGGACCTTCTGCTAACGATTATTTCGCTGCCGCCAGCTACTACCTGTCAGCCGGAAAGGATTTGAAACAGGCGCACACCTGGGTCAAAAAAGCCAACGCCGAAAATCCACAATTCTGGACGCTGCGTACCCAATCCCTCATCGAGGCCGAACTGGGTATGACCAAGGAAGCTATCGCCACCGCCAAAAAATCCCTGTCAATGGCTAAAGAAGCCGGTAATATGGATTACGTACGCATGAACGAAGCGTCTATCGCCGAGTGGCAGAAATAAGCTGTTGTCCGCAACGACTTACCGCCAAAAAGAAAAGTGCTCATGTGGGAACGCATGGGCACTTTTCGTCTTTTTAAGATTATAGACAAAAAGAGATCAGATAGAAGACGGAGACCGTCTCATCTTCTATCTAGCATCTAATTGTCTAGCCTCTAAATATCTAGCCTCTTAGAAAGATTGATTCAGTAAACACATACCCCAACACCTCCTTCACCTTCCGGTTGGAGACCACCTTGAAGGAGGCTTCATCGGTTGGCAGGAAGGTGGGTGGTTCCAGATCCAGTTGTCGGGCCATGGCGGGGTAGTAGTCCCTCCGGGTAGGGTGCTCGTCGGCAACCACGTTGAAACAGTCTCCCCATTGCTCCTGCTCCAGGATGGCCAGGCAAACCCCGATGGCGTCGTTGAGGTGGACCATATTGACCGGCGCCCGGCCCTTGGACAGGTTCTCGAGCCCGTCCAGGAAACGACCTGGATGACGCTGCTTGCCAATGAGTCCGCCCATACGCAGAACGGTCGTCAGCGGCCGCTGGATGAGTCCCAGATAGCGTTCGGCAGTAAGCAGGGCCTGACCAGATTCGGAGGCAGGCTGTGGGTCATCTTCTTCATTCACCAGATCATTGGCGTTTTCGTACACACCCGTAGAGCTGACAAATAGGCCATAGGGGATTTCGTGGGCCTGTGCCAACATGGAAATCGTCTTGATTCGCTCCGGAAATTCCTCGCCTACATTCGGCTGCCGCCGTCCCGGAGGGGTGTTGATGATCAGTACATCGCAGTCGAGAAAGTCGTCGATGTCAGCACCGGCCTGGATCTGACTTCCTTTGATCTCCAGATGAAAGGGGCGAATACCCAGTGCCTTCAACTCGTCGAATCGTTCGGGTCGAGTGGTAGATCCCTGTACTGTGTACCCTTTTTCGGCGAGTACAACTCCCAGGGGAGCCCCCAACCAGCCAGCTCCCAGGAGAGATATTTTTTTGATCGGTTTAGACATATCATGGTGTTGTGAATGCCGGTGTACAAGCCGGCCTGTTCGTCATACAACTGCGAACAGGGGGAATGTGTTTTCATAAATAAAAAATGCGCTACCAACCAATTTCCTGTGCTTTTCACGACGAACTGGAGGCCATTGCCACGCTCCGAAAAGAGGTGGTCATTCGGTACAAAGACCCTCACGACCACGTCCGGGAACTTACTGCCCGCATCCGTACTTTCCAAACCCGGGCCGGCGAAGAATTCATGATCCTCCATTCCGGCCTCGAAATCCGATTGGATCACCTCATCTCGGTAGACGGGAAGTTGCTGAGTGGTTACTGCTAAGTCAGGTGTGAGGTTTGAGGTTTGAGGTTTGGGGTTTGAGGTAAGGTCATAGGTTGCCTCACACCTCCACCTCACACCTCACACCTCAAACCTCACACCTGTCTTATTGCCATTCATAGCAGCCCGCATCCGGTCGCTCCGGATCGCGTAGGTTGCCCAATAAGTCGGTGGCTATGGGCCGGGGAATCCGAATCGGTTCGCCCAGTTCTTCGGCTACTGACAGGCTGTCGAGCAGGTAAATATCTTCGTTGGGATCTTCGAACAATATGCTGTCGCGGGTCGCATTGATGCAATTGCGGCATTGGTTGTCGAAAAAATCGGCATACAGACCCTCCGATTGGGTGAGGAGTTCATCCACCTTGACCACACAATTTTGGAAGAACGGATTGAACAGGTTCCCCTGCTCACCACCCGAAATATCACTGAAAATCAGTTCATCGCGACGGGTACCGAAAAGGATACTGTTGCGGAAGCGGGCGTTGAGCCGGTAGACGGATCGCTGTTGACACACGAGCGGGTCGTCGTAACATACAAAGTTGCTCATAGCTACGGCCGAGGCATCCACCCCGTAGCTGGCAATAGTACAGTAATCGAAATTGTAGTCGCCTCCGTGAACCAGCTGAATCGAATTGGCGAGGTTATTATAGATCAGACAGTTCTCGGCATTGATGGTGGACCGTACGCCTACCAATCCACTGCTGGAGGTATTGTATATCTGGCTGTTTCGCAGATCCAGAGCGGCTGTGGAGTCTACGTAGACCCCAAAAATGCTGTTCTTAATAGTCGTATGTTCGATGATATTATTGCGGCTGCCCGGCCCCAGAATAATACCGGTCCATTGGCCGGGTTCTTCGGCGAAGACATCCTCCAGCCGGTCACCCTGGAAAACCACCGGCTCCTCCCGGGTACCCCGTATCACCAGCCGCCCGTTGTTGAGCATATACAGGATGCCGTCGTTAAAGGTGCCGAAAACCTCGTTGCGGGCAATGCCGCCGTGTACGTATATCTCCGTACCTGCGGGAATGCTGAGGGTGCAGCTATCGACAAATACCTCACCGTAGATCACGTAGGGTTTAGGGTCGTCCCAGGTGATCGTACCATTATTACAGGATAATACCACCGGAACACCCTTATTGAACCGGCTGGGGAAATAGTTGGCATTCTGTCCCCAGGCTTCCAGCACGACGGATTGTACCTGATCATTGGTTTCAACAATGAGCCGTTCGTCGATTACGAAAGGGCTAACCGATAACGGCTGGTCAGGGTCGACGGTAACCTCTGCAAAAATGTAGATGCTGTCCTGGCCGAAAATTTCTACATTCTCGACGATCCTGCCGGGAATACCATCGACATTGAGGCGAAAGGATGATTGTTCTCCATTTTCCAGGTAGACCCGACCGATGCGGACCGGACGCTGGTTGGGATTGTAGACCTTAATGCTGCGGGTAGCGGATCCCAATTCAGTGAAAACCGTATCAAACCGGAGCGTATCCACGGAAAATTCCAGTGTGACCGAGCCGTCGGTAATAAAATCAAACTCATCCTGACAGGAACTGACGAGCAGAGCCAGTATTCCCACGATCCAGCACAAGGTATTGCGTAGTATCATATCCGTTCTTTCTGGTGCGCAAAGATAGTTTGAAACCACAGTTTTCCCGGTTACGGGAGGATTATTTCGTAGTTCAGCCCGTTCACGGTACGGACAGTTGTTTTTTTGGCGAAAGCCTGAAATTGACATCAAAAGACAGGTTCCAGACGTTACCTTTTCGTGTTTTTCCGTCAACATAGCGCACGGAATACCCGGTTATTGTGTTTGGTCGTTCATTTGGCAGTTTAGTCTTGGCAATATGTTGCCAACCGGACAGTATGAATGGCCCATTATCCAGTAACTTAGCTGTAAACGCTATAAATATCCTGTAATTGAGTGCACTAACAGTGGATGTGATCATCCCGGCCTTTAATGAAGAAAAATCCATCGCGCTGGTTTTGGGCGACATTCCGCAATCCGCAGTCCGTGAGGTCATCGTTTGTAATAATGCGTCCACTGACAATACGGTGGAAGTGGCCCGACAAGCGGGAGCAACCGTGTTGACCGAAAACCGTAAAGGATACGGTAGTGCCTGTCTGAAAGGAATCACCTACCTGAAGAATAAGCCTTCTGCTGAACAACCCGACGTGGTGGTGTTTTTAGACGGGGATTATTCGGATCATCCTGAGCAATTACCTGATTTAGTGCGACCCATCAGGCAGAAAGGCTACGATCTGGTGATCGGATCGCGGGCTTTGGGAGAATTGGAGCAGGGTGCTATGCAGCCGCAACAGGTGTTTGGGAATTGGTTAGCTACCTCCCTGATTCGCTTGTTCTACAAGTATGAGTTCACTGATCTGGGGCCGTTTCGGGCCATTACGTGGACAGCACTTCAGGAAATTGACATGAAGGATCCCGATTTTGGCTGGACCGTGGAAATGCAGGTGAAAGCCGCTAAACACGGCTTGAAGTGCACCGAAGTCCCCGTCCGTTACCGGCGTCGGGTTGGCGTGTCGAAAGTGTCGGGTACCATACGCGGTACCATACTGGCGGGGCACAAGATACTGTGGACCATATTTAAATTAATCTAGCAGGTTGCAGACCCATGCGGTCGTGTCTGCTGTGAAGTAAAGATTATCGGATGATTGCTTACGTTTTTTTGGCCATATACTCTTTGGCACTTTTGTACATCACCGTGTATTGCCTCATGCAATTGAAATTGCTGGTGGCCTATAAGCGCCATAACAGAAAGGCCCATAAACAGCCGGCGAAAGTAATGCCCAAGCCGGTGTCAGCCCTCCATTTGATTCCGGCAGGAATGGACGACGAACAGTACGATACGGAATCCTGGCCCCTGGTCACCGTCCAGTTGCCTATTTATAATGAGAAATATGTTATCGGCCGGTTGATCGATTCCGTGGCCCGGTTCGACTATCCACGTGATCGCTTTGAAATACACATTCTGGATGATTCTACCGACGAGACGGTGGATCTGGTCGCCGACAAGGTCGCTCAGTATAAAGCCGAGGGGTTTCGTATCGAACAGGTTCGTCGACCAGTACGGCAGGGGTTCAAAGCCGGGGCACTGCGCGATGGTATGCCGCTCGCCAATGGGGAATTCATTGTTATTTTTGATGCTGATTTCGTACCCCGTCCCGATTTCCTGCGCCGCACCTTGCCTTATTTTGAAGATGAAAAAGTGGGCGTAGTGCAAACCCGCTGGGAACACATCAATGAGGATTATTCCCTGATTACCCGTCTGCAGGCTTTGCAGCTGAATGTGCACTTTACGGTGGAACAGGTGGGGCGAATGGGCGGCGAGCATTTCCTGCAGTTCAATGGAACCGCTGGCATTTGGCGGCGTGATTGTATCGAAGAAGCCGGCGGCTGGGAAGCAGATACACTTACCGAAGACCTGGACCTCAGTATTCGCGCTCAACTGAAGGGTTGGCGCATTCACTTCCTGGAGCACGTGGGCTCACCCGCAGAACTGCCGGCCGAAATGAACAGCCTGAAATCACAGCAATATCGATGGATGAAAGGCGGAGCCGAAACGGCCCGGAAATTGCTGCCTAAAGTCTGGAAATCAAAGATCGGGTTGGGTAAAAAAGTTCATGCTACCGTACACCTCCTGGCCAGCACCGTTTTCGTGTTCGTTTTTATTACGGGCGTATTCAGTGTTCCCTTGCTTTTTGGGCTGAACGACCTGATGGCGGCGGGCTTTGATAAAGACTGGTTTGCCGGCTTCCTCGTTGGGTTATTATCCATCATGGCGGTGTACTACGTGGCCAATGTACAGGCACCGGTTCACCGCGACCGGCCCCTGAAAGCTATCTTTAAGTTCGTAGTGTTATTTCCCCTGTTTCTGGCGTTGTCGATGGGGCTTTCTCTTCATAATACAGTAGCCGTAATTCAGGGCTATCGCGGTAAGCGCACGCCCTTTGTACGAACGCCCAAATTCAATATTCAATCATTACGCGATAGCTTCTCCCGCAAAGCGTACTTGGTTCGGAAATTGTCCTGGACCACTATCATGGAAGGTATCCTGGCCCTGTATTTTGCCGGTGCGGTGGCCTACGCTTTGTACGAAGGAGATCTTACCTTTTTGTACTTTCACGGTATGTTGGCGTTGGGATACGGAGCTATTTTCTACTATACCCTTCGCCATTTGAGTCTGAAATAGTGCATGCAAAAAGGCTGGCCATTACATACCAACCGTTGGGACATCCTGGGAAGTATCCTCTGGTTGGCGGTGATCGCTATGCTGGCCTTCGGTGCGGACCGGTCTGATTTCCACGTGTTTAGCCTTGGGGTTGGTGTGCTGTTTGCCGGTTATTTTTGGGTGCTGACCCGCCGTTCCGAGAGCTGGCCTTTTTACCTTGGTGTCGCGGTGTTGGCCAGGTTGATCCTGCTTTTTGCCGAGCCCTGGCTGTCGGATGATATTTTCCGCTTCATCTGGGATGGTCATCTATGGCAGGCGGGCATCAATCCATTTACGGCTTTGCCTTCCGCTTATGCTGAACAGGGGTTTTCTGTTCCCGGACTGAATGCGGAACTCTACGAGCAACTAAATTCGGCGGAGTACTTTACCATTTATCCCCCGATTCCTCAGGGTACCTTCTGGCTTAGCGTCTGGCTTTTTCCGGATTCTATCCAGGGAGCCACCCTTGTGCAACGACTGGGTTTATTGGCGGCAGAGGTCGCTACCATTATCTGGCTGTTGCCAAAAACACTCCGACTGTGGGGCTTGTCTCCATCGCGCACCCTGCTTTACGCACTGAACCCATTGGTTATTCTGGAAATAGTCGGCAATATTCACCACGAAGGCTACGTGGTATTTTTTATGGTGTTGGCCCTTTATGGCTTTCGCCAAAAAAAGTGGATAGGCGGGGGACTGGCCCTGGCCGGAGCCGTATGTGCGAAATTATTGCCCCTGATGTTCGCCCCATTCCTCTGGCGGCGGGCTGGTTTTAAGAACGGGATGATCCTCTTTACGGCCATGGGACTAGCTATCCTGCTGGCTTTCTGGCCGCTCTATGACCCGGCTTTTTTTCATGGATTTCGCAACAGCATCGATTTATACTTCCGGCGCTTTGAATTCAATGCGAGCATTTTCTACATCATTCGCTGGATAGGTTTCGAATTGCGTGGATACGATATCATCCGCACCGTCGGGCCGGAACTCGCCAAGGTAGTATTGATCGCCATCCTTGCACTCGCAGCCCTGGAACGACGTCCGCGCTGGGCCAACCTGCCGGGCCGCATGTTGGCTGCCATTACCATTTACCTGGCTCTGGCGACTACGGTGCATCCCTGGTATTTGACGCTGCCCATATTTTTATGCTGCTTCACCCGCTTCCGCTTTCCCGTGGTTTGGTCGGTGCTCATCATGGGGACCTACATCAATTACAGCTATCCCGAATACCGGGAGAATATGGCGGTGGTGGCGATAGAGTATGTCGTGGTTTACAGTGTATTGCTGTGGGAGATCGTGCGGCGATACCGCGGGAAGGAAAGTTGGCTGCTGCCGAAGGGTGAAACGCTCCCTGATTGCTGACGAACAGTTTTATGTCACTCGGAGAAAAGTTTTTCGGGGTGTTTTACTGCCTGGGTTAGTCGTTCTTTTATATCGGTTACTTTTATCTTTTTTATCATATGAGGTGGGTCTATCTCTGGGTCCAGATCGTCGAAATAAGTCAGTGCTTTAAGGGGAATCATTTTATTGGAGTAGGAATATTTCGTTTCGTAGGCTTCTAAGAGTGCACTAAGTGGGTGCTCAGTTAATAAATAATGAATGTCTACAAAGTTCTTTAACCTTTGACCACTTCGTGCAATTGCATTCAATTTCATGGCTCCAATATCCAGCAAACCAAGGTATCTTACTGATTCAGCAAAATGTACAGGTTCTACCAATGGGTAATTGTGTGTTATGAAATCAACCTTAATCCCCTGGATATTGCCCAGCAGAGTATGTTCGTGAAGTGCATTTAACTGAAAATCGTATTGCTCGGATAGGTATTTAACAAGATTTTCCTCATCAAAGCTATCACCGGAAAACATATCCAGGTCAATGGAAAGTCGATGCCCCATTTGAAGGGCTAGTGCTGTTCCACCTACTAAATAGAACTGGTTCAATGTGGGATCATTGCATATCCTCTTTAAGAGGTCCAGTGTTTTGGGTTGAATTATTGAAGAAGAGTTATGCAGCATGGAGGAATTCAGAGTTTACAAAAATTTCCGTAAACCCTTTATCCTTATTAGAAAGTTGCTTACTGGTCCTAGCAACCTCCACTATTTCATCCTTTCCATATTCCTTCCAGATAAACTGCCAATCTGAAAGTTGCCCTCTTTCAATGACTCTTTCAATAACAATAAACCTTGACTTTTGAAAGTCAAAAGAGGATAGGTCATATTCCCACAATAATCCAGAAGACAGGGTCATAGAAATAAAATGACAATTAATTACGCATAATAAAAACAAGCCGGAAAAGGACATAGTTCCTTTTCCGGCTTTGAAAATATACCGCCTACTAAAAGGTTCGCCATCCCAGCAAGAAGTACAGCGAAACTAAACCCATTCGTGGTAGGTATGGATATATCCTATTTGCTACCCAACGCCTTGACCACCTGCTGCCAGGGGCCGCCATTAACGGCCTCAAAACCAGCCTGGTTCAGTTGCCGGGCGGCCATACCGCTTCGGTTACCGGAGCGGCAACAGGTAATAACGGGGCGTGATTTATCCAGCTTCCGGAGGTTAGCTCCCAACGATTGCAATGGGATATTTACAGAGCCTTTTGCGTGCCCCTGGGCAAACTCCCCGGGAGTGCGTACGTCGATTATCTGAGCCTTGCGATCCAGGTATTCCGTCAGATCGGGCCCGCTAAACATATTGGTTAAAAAAGATAGCATGTGTTCTGTTTTTTACCGCAAGGTAGTGCCAAAAACAGTCCCTTTCCGTGATGCCTGTCACGGAACCCTATTGGTATCCCTGCGCCTGCAGTTGAAACAGCTCGGCGTACTTACCCCCTTTGTCCAGCAATTCCTGATGGGTCCCCAGCTCTAATAATTGCCCATTCTCCAGAAAGAGGATCCGGTCGGCCATGCGCACTGTCGAAAAGCGGTGGGAGATGAGGACGGCACTTTTTCCTTCAATCAGCTCGGAAAAGCGAAGAAACACCTCGTGTTCTGCCCGGGCGTCGAGGGCGGCGGTTGGCTCGTCCAGGATCAGTAACTGTGCATCCCGCATATAGGCCCGGCCCAGGGCGATCTTTTGCCACTGCCCGCCCGAGAGGTCCACACCGTCTTTGAATCGCTTACCCAGAAATTGCTCGTATCGCTCGGGGAGCTCGTCTATCACTTCGTTGGCCATGCTTTTTTGGGCGGAAGCCTCGATCAGATCGAGATTGGCCAGCTGGTCAATATTCCCTACCGCCAGGTTTTCTTTTGCCTTGAGCTGGAAGCGGATATAGTCTTGAAAGATGATCCCGATATTACGCCGCAGGCTTTCCAGGTTGATGGTGCGCAGGTCGACCCCATCGATGAGAATACGACCTTCACTGGGATCGTACAGGCGTGCCAGTAATTTTACCAGGGTGGTTTTTCCGGCTCCGTTCTCGCCTACCAGGGCTAGCTTTTCCCCTGGCTGTAGCTGGAACGACAGGTTGCGAATTGCCCATTTATCGGTGCCGGGATAGCGGAAGCCCACATTCTCGAAGGTGAAACCCCGTTGTACGGTGTCGGGGAAGGGTACACTGTCGGATTCGGTTTTAATGGAGGGCTCCAGTTCCAGGAAATCAAAAAGATCCTGCAGATAGAGGGCACTTTCGGTTATCCGTGAAAAACGATTCATGATGGATTGCAGCATGCCGCGCATGCGTGCGAACGAACCGGTCAGGAAAGTCAGTGTACCCAGGGTGATAGCCCCGGAAATTGTTTGCAGGGCGATTACCACGTAAGCCCCGTAATAGGCGAGGGTGCCGAGGGCGGATAAGAGTACGCCCCATCCGGCTCGCTGCACGGCAATTTTTCGATTGGCGAGATAGTACTTATGGGAGAGCTCGGCAAACCGGTTTGCCAGAAAATCGGACAGGTTGAAGATCTTGACTTCCTTTGCGGTGGTATCGCTGGCCCCGATGTACCGCAGGTAATCGAGTTCGCGCCGCTCGGGGGTCCAGGAACGGGTCAGGGAATAGGAACGCTGGTTGAAGTGGCTTTCGCCCAAAAAAGAGGGTATCACGGCAATGACCAGGATCAGGATCAGCCAGGGATTGAAGGCAATCAGGCCCGCACCAAGCGTAAGCACCGTGATAAACTCCTGTAGTTGCTGCAGTACTTGCGACATCAGGGCCGTCCGGCTGGATGTCTGCCGACGGGCCCGTTCCAGCTTATCGTAGAATTCCGGATTCTCAAACTGGTACATATCGAGGCGCGCAGCGTGCTGAATGATCTCTACCGATGTCTGGTTAGAAAACAGGTCACCCAGCAAAATGTCGACCAGCGTAATCCCGCGATTAATGACATCGGAGATAATGGCCAGGCCCAGTTCGGCCCCTAGCAGCCACCACAAATAGGTAGGGTCGGGCTCGGAGGCTTCGATGAGTAAGACGATCTCATCAATGATCAACTTCCCGACGTAGAGCATTGCCAACGGGATGACCGACTTGACGAGCCGCAATACAAGATTGATGAGGGTAAACCGGCGGGATGTCTGCCAGATTAGCGTAAAAAAGCGCGGTAAATTGCGGAGCGCGGAAAATTGCTCCTTAAAGTTTCTGGTTTCGTTGTTCTTGGCCATAAATTATGCTCTATAAACAGCATTATTCCGCAGGTGGTTGCCTTCCAGCCGCTCGGATGCCTGTCTGACAACTATTCAGCCGGATGGTAGTTATCGTTTTCGGAACATTTTTGCCGTAAGGCACACTACTAGACATTTTCATATTCGGGGTTCGGCTTACGCTCACCCCTTTTACTAATAATCAAGGACTTTAAGCCCACTGAGCGATAGTCGAAGTGAGCGATAGTCGAAGTGGGCACTAAAAAAGTTTTGTCTAGTAGTATAGCCGTAAGGCACAGTAAATTAGCAAACAAGCATTCACTATGGCAAAAGGCCTGGAGGAATTTCGGGAATTAAAGGATTGGCTACTCCTGGAAAAAGAAGCTGATCTGGAGCAGTACAAAGAAAAAATTGAGCGGCTGCCCCTGGAAAAACGCAAAGAAGAAGGGGTGGCCTGGTATCCGCTGCAACTCCTGAAGCAAGGGTACACCATCGGTGAACGGGCCTTCATAACGGTAGAACGCACGACTCAATTAAACGAAAAGCACCAGTTTCGGGCCGGAAAGACCGTGCGTTTATTCTCCAACCAACCCGCGGTTAATAGGGGAGAGGCGAATGGCGTAGTCTATTTCGTCGATAAAAACAGGATGAAGATCATTCTGAACGGCAAGGACCTGCCCGAGTGGATTGGCCTGGGGATGATCGGGGTTGATCTCCTGTTCGACGAACGCACCTATCTGGTGATGGAGCGTACCCTCGATCAGGTGATGGAGGCCGGCAAAGGACGTCTGGCTGAACTTCGCTCCATTTTTCTGGGCAAACAGGAAGCATTGTTTGCTCCTAACGAACACCCCATCCAATTACCTCAACTCAACGAATCCCAAAACGAGGCAGTCAATACCATTCTGCAGGCCAGGGACGTAAGTATTGTGCACGGGCCTCCCGGTACGGGAAAAACGACCACCGTGGTTCAGGCGGTAAAAAAACTCTGTGCGCAGGAGCAAACGGTTTTGGTCACCGCTCCCAGCAATACCGCCGTGGACCTGCTGACGGAGCGGCTCAGCCAACAGGGATTGAATGTAGTCCGCATCGGCAATATATCCCGCGTAGATGAGGAGATCCTTTCCCATACCCTCGATGTCCGTATGGCGGAGCATCCGGAGAGCAAGAATATCCGGAAGGTAAAGATCGAGGCCGCCGAAGCCCGGAAGCAGGCTCGCAAATACCGGCGACGATTCGGTAGGGAAGAATACCAGGAGCGGCGGATGCTCTTTCAGGAGGCTAAAGAACTCATGTCATGGGCCAATCAACTGGAAGACCGGCTGATCGACCAGATACTCGACGGGGCCCAGGTGATCACCTGCACCCTGATCGGTGCGGCCGACAAAGTACTGGACCGCCGGAAATTCCGTACCGTAGTGATCGATGAAGCTGCCCAGGCATTGGAACCGGCAACCTGGGTACCCATCCTCAAGGCTTCCAAAGTAGTGCTGACTGGTGATCCGTTTCAACTGCCTCCTACCGTAAAGTCACGCAAAGCCGCCAAAGCGGGGCTGGCCATAACCCTGATCGAAAAGTCGCTCGACCGGTTGTCGGGCGTACAGCTTTTGCGAACGCAATACCGGATGAACAACGAGATCATGGCCTTTTCGAACGAGTGGTTTTACGATGGGTTGCTCCGGGCCGATGATTCCGTGGCCAACCAGCGGCTGGCCATCGCTCAGAACGACCCGGTCGTATTCGTGGATACTGCGGGTTGCGGTTTCGAAGAGAAAGTACATCCCGCCTATCGTAGCCGCTACAATCCCGAGGAAGCACAGATCCTCTTCGAACACCTGTACCAGCTGGTGGACTACCACTTGGGGCTGGAGTATCCCTCCATTGCCCTGATCTCCCCCTACCGCGAGCAAGTGATCTACCTGGAAGACAAGGTCCAGGAAGATCCCCGCTTACAGGATATGCCCATTACGGTCAATACCATCGACGGCTTTCAGGGGCAGGAGCGGGATGTGGTGTACATCTCCCTGGTCCGTTGTAATGCCAAAGGGGAGATCGGCTTCCTGAAAGACTACCGCCGCATGAACGTAGCTATGACCCGGGCCCGCAAGCAGCTCATCATCCTGGGCGACAGTGCCACCATCGGGCAGGATCCATTTTATCAGAAACTCCTGGAGTATTGTGAGGCTTCGGGGAGTTACCGGACGGCCTGGGAGTTTATGCTATAGGTGCGCGATCCTCTGGATCGCGCTGATGTTCACAGATTAAAGGATTACGTTAGTTATCGCGATCCAGTAGTGCGGCGGATCAAGATTGTTTATTCACCGAAGAAAATACATTCTTATATTCCGTACCTAACGGCACGGTTTACTTTATCCGTTTTTAATTT
>JASBTH010000527.1 GCA_030148525.1 Saprospiraceae bacterium
TGGACTGCAAATGTCTATTATTTGAACCTCACTGCAGCCTTTTTTCGCCCCGTAGCCATGCTACGAAGCTCAAAAAAGGCTTTGTGAGAACCAAATTCTAGACATTTTCGCCATCAAAAACAAATCCCAAACACGCTCTAATACTCAATCGCACGCTTGAGTATCACAGAATGGAAATAAGGTTACAAACAAAGGGTTAGCAACTATTGGAGTTGCTAACCCTTTGTTTGTAACGCGTCCTGAATGGTTGGGCGGAAGCTCCGCCCTTCAGGCCAGATGTTCACGAACTAAACTGAATTGGCGTTCTGTCACGATACATTGTGCAGCAAAGGCACTTCTTTACCGGAATAGAAGCATTTACACCTACTTAAGGCTGTTCGACCTGAGGGTTTTGCTATAGTCCATTACATCTCTTAAATGCAATCGCATAGCTGCATTGGCTTGTTCTGCTTCCTGGTCGATGATATACTGCAATATGACCTTGTGATCTTCCAGCGCCTTCTGAGCGTGATCATCCTTACATATATCCAACTGAATGAAACTACTGATGATATCGGGAACAATGACCAGCATCAACGACTTCAGCACCACATTTTTACCGGCTTCCGCAATTTTGAGGTGAAACATTAAATCCTCCTCTACCGCTTGCTCTCCTTTCAACACTTTCTTTTCGTAGGCGTCAAGTGCTTTTTGCATGTTGTCGATATCTTCGCCACTGCGTCGCCGTGCAGCCAGGCTGGCTGCATTGGTTTCCAGTAACACTCTGGTTTCCACCAATGAAGCGAAATCGCTATCCTCAATTTTTAATACATCCGTAATCAGGCCTTCCAAAGAAGATATCCCCATACCCGCCACGACCGTACCGCTTTGTGGAAGCGTTTTGAGTATACCGTAGAATTCCAGTTTACGTAAGGCTTCCCGGACATGACTCCTGCCAACGCCTAGCCGTTCTGCGAGCTTGCGTTCGGGCGGAAGGCGATCCCCCGGTTCTAACTGCCCCGTAGTAATCAACTCCCGTATTTGTCTGATGATTTTGTCCACGGGGCTTTCTATAGAGATCTCCTGGAAGTTCTTGAGTATTTTTGACTTGGTCATTTTGCAAGTAATTTAATGCAGCTTTCGTGCTATTTATTTGGTTACCCAATTTAGAAAAATAAAACTATCGCTCCAAGTCTTGGTTACCCCTTCTTTATTCAACAAGTGTCGCTGATACCATTAATTGCATACCTTAAACCCACACACTCATTATACATTATACAGGTATGATTCCGAAGCATCTCCTGAAAAACCTGTAGCACATTCCATATTTCACGAAAGGATATCGCTCTTAACCTGGTTAACCAATTCAAGCTATTCCCGGATACCTCCGGCTTTTCGCAATGCGTTTTTTGAAATTCCAACCTCTTTCCGATCTTCGTCTGATAGTCTAGCGGCGAATTGGAACGCACCATTACAACGATATAGCATTATTCCGAATGATTGGTTATTGTAAGGAGTCCGATTCCCCCTTCATATATGGAACCGATGAAACAACCAACACAACATGAACATAGGATTCGACGCTAAGAGACTCTATTGTAATTTTACCGGTTTAGGGAATTACAGCCGCTCCCTGGTGAAGAATGTGCAAAGTGCCTACCCTCACCACAACTATCACTTATTCACCACGAAGCGTAGAAGCACCCCGGAAACCGACTACTTCTACGACCATGCCGACCTGCAAACCTTCGTATCCAAGGCGACACTGAAAGCCTACTGGCGTAGTTTTTCTATCGTTAAAAACCTGGAAAACAGGCAGATCGACCTCTACCACGGACTCAGCAACGAAGTGCCCTTGACCATTAGTCGCAGTACCGTTAAAAGTGTAGTTACCATCCACGATCTGATCTTCAAGGTACTTCCCGATACCTATCCGTTGATCGATCGCTCGATCTACGACCTGAAATTCCGGTCCAGTTGCCGTAATGCAGACCGTATCGTTGCCATCAGTGAAAGCACCAAAAAGGATATTATGCAATCCTACGGTATTGCGTCGGAAAAAATTGATGTCATTTACCAGTCTTGTCACCCTTCTTACTACGAAGCGGATAACCAAACGGATGCTGCGGGTGATCTGGGAAAATACGATCTGCCTTCGGAGTTTCTGTTATACGTGGGCACCATTGAACCCCGCAAAAACCTCCATACTATTCTGAGTGCCTACCAATATCTTTTAGCAGACCATCAGATCCCCCTGGTGGTAGTGGGGGGCTTTCGGGGCAAGGCCTACCGGGCATCCATCTTACAGCAGATCAAAACCTATGGTTTGGGCCAAAAAATCCATTTGATCCATGACCTAAAGGGCCAAACCGCCCTGCAAGCCTTATATCGCAAAGCACAAATGCTGGTGTATCCCTCCTTTTACGAGGGCTTTGGACTCCCCGTTGCCGAAGCCCTATTGTGCAAAATACCGGTAGTTACCTCCAACCGGTCATCCCTGCCCGAGGCCGGTGGTCCCGATTCTGCCTACGTAGATCCGACCGATGCTGAAGAACTTGCACAAGTCATTTCCCGGGTGCTTTCCGACAGCGAGCAGCGTTCAAAAATGATCGACCGGGGATTTAACTACGCCACGCACCAGTTTTCACCAAGGAGGGTTACGGAGCAGATGATGGCTTGTTACGCAAAGACCATGGAGCAATAACCCACGGTTGATGTTTTTTTCATTCTGAGCTACGGTCAGAATGTACTGATTATGCTTTCGTATTACTGTTTTATTTCTAGACAAATTTGAACCAATTTGTTTTTACAAAATGTTTTGTATATCATCATCAACAAATAATGACACACAGGCACTTTGATGTAAAAAATTAGCATCAAAAGATTTTGACGATCATTATTGAAGAAATTTTAACAACAAAAGAGCCATGGCCTTTTCGAAAAAGATGATTCGTTATGGAATTTAGAGCGTGTTTGGGATTTATCCTTTGGACTGCAAATGTCTATTATACCGACAACGAAGTGGTTTGGGAATCCAAACCACTTCGAGTCGAGTATATACTCGCGTGAAAAGGTTTGGCAAAGCCCAAACCTTTTCGGAAGCGGTATAGTAGAAGCCATTACTGACCGTCACAAACGAATTGGCAACGATGTGGGAGCCAGATAATATACTGTAGAGCTTCCCTTAGCCTTCGTGAACCACTGAAGTGGTAAAACGTAATAGGATCCCTGGCCTGTCACCACTGCTGAAGCGGTGGCTTTATTATCCCGGCATCCTCATCGGGAA
>JASBTH010000532.1 GCA_030148525.1 Saprospiraceae bacterium
CCAGGACAAAGATGAGCAGTATGCCCGGCACATGGGTGACCTTGCCAAATACCTCGCCCGCGAATTGGAGTTGGATGTATTCGACGACCGTAAAGGCGCTAACATCTTTGCTCCCGATGTACAACCTGGTTTATTAAACCGTCTGCGCCAGGAAGAAATTCGCGCCTGAATTTGATTACGCTTACGCAAAAAACCAAACCATATGTTTACGCTTCTACTTCTCCTAGCAGTACTTCTAAAATTTGAGCAGCAGCCTTTGCGATCTGCGTACCAGGTCCAAAGACTCCCGCAACGCCTAGATCGAATAGGTATTGGTAGTCCTGAGCGGGAATAACCCCGCCGACTACCACCAGAATATCGTCCCGACCCAATGCCCGGAGTGCTTCCATGGTTTGGGGGACCAGCGTTTTATGCCCGGCCGCCAGTGAGGAAATGCCCAGGATGTGGACGTCGTTTTCGGCGGCCTGCCGGGCAGCTTCCTCCGGTGTTTGAAAAAGTGGGCCAATATCAACATCAAATCCCAGATCAGCAAAACTGGTTGCAATGACCTTGGCACCGCGATCGTGCCCATCCTGACCCAGTTTAGCCACCATAATGCGGGGTCTGCGTCCGACGGCTTCCTCGAAAGTGTCGGCCAGGGATTTGGCCTTTTTGAATTCATCATCCGTTCTGATCTCACTGGAGTATACACCCGACACGGAGCGAGTCATAGGCGTGAAGCGCCCGAAGGCTCGCTCCATTGCTTCGGAGATTTCCCCCAGCGTAGCCCGGTGACGAGCGCATTCCACGGCCCGTTCCAGCAGATTCCCTTCTCCCGATCCAGCCGTTTTAGCTAAAGCCTGTAGTGCTTCCCGCACGGCCTTATCATTGCGATCAGCTTTTACCTGGTTGATGCGGGCAATTTGAGACTCGCGAACGGCCGCATTATCTACTTCCAGGATATCGATGGGATCTTCCTTTTCCAGTCGAAATACATTGACCCCGACGATCTGATCTTTTCCACTATCAATACGGGCTTGTTTGCGGGCAGCCGCTTCTTCAATTCGCAGCTTGGGCAGACCGTCCTCAATGGCTTTGGCCATGCCTCCTAATTCTTCAACCTCCTGGATAAGTGTCCACGCCCGTTCGACCAATTGGTCGGTCAGGAACTCCACGTAGTGAGAACCACCCCAGGGATCTACCGCACGTACCAGATCGGTTTCTTTTTGTAGGTAGATCTGCGTATCACGGGCGATTTTAGCCGAAAAGTCGGTAGGCAGGGCAATCGCCTCATCCAGGGAATTGGTGTGTAGCGACTGAGTGCCGCCAAAAGCTGCAGCGGATGCTTCAACCGCCGTGCGGCCAATGTTATTGTAGGGATCCTGCTCGGTCAGGCTGTAGCCCGATGTCTGACAATGGGTTCGCAGAGCCATGGATTTAGGGTTCTGCGGATCGAATTGCCTGACAATGCTGGACCACAGCAGGCGACCGGCCCGCATTTTGGCGATTTCCATGAAGTGGTTCATACCGATTGCCCAGAAAAAGGAAAGACGAGGCGCAAAGTCGTCAATGCTCAGTCCGACCTTCCTACCGGCACGGATATACTCCAAACCATCGGCCAGAGTATAAGCCAGTTCGATATCGGCCGGTGCACCGGCTTCGTGCATATGGTAGCCACTAATGCTGATGGAGTTGAAGCGCGGCATATTTTTAGCCGTGTAGGCAAAAATATCGGCGATGATCCGCATGGAAGGCAGGGGCGGATAGATGAAGGTATTGCGCACCATAAACTCCTTGAGGATATCGTTCTGGATGGTACCACTGAGTTTTTCAGCCGGTACCCCCTGCTCCTCCGCCGCCACGATATAGAAGGCCATGACCGGAATGACCGCTCCGTTCATCGTCATGGATACCGACATTTTATCGAGGGGTATCTGGTCGAAGAGGATCTTCATGTCTTCCACCGTATCGATGGCCACTCCGGCTTTCCCGACGTCGCCGGTCACGCGTTCGTGATCAGAATCGTACCCGCGGTGGGTCGCCAGATCGAAGGCTACCGAAAGTCCTTTTTGACCTTGTTCCAGATTGCGACGATAAAAGGCGTTACTCTCTTCGGCCGTAGAAAAGCCTGCGTACTGACGGATCGTCCACGGGCGTACCGTATACATACTGCTGTAGGGACCACGCAGGTAAGGCGGCAACCCGGCTACGTAGTCCAGGTGGTGCAGCTTTTCGCTGTCGGCAGGACCAAATTGGGGCGGGACCTCAATTTTTTCGGGCGTTTCCCAATTAGCTTGATCTCCCTGCTTAGCACGGGGTCGAAGCGATAGGTCGAGTTCGATAGATTGGAAATCGGGGCGGGCCATAGTAAGTGGTTTGAGCGTTTGTGCTAAATAAAACGTGAGGTTGACTGGTCGAGCTGTTCCTAAGCGGCTGAATGTGACAACCTCACGCTGTATTTGGTATAAAGAATTAGGTAGTAGGACTTGCCTGAATCCCGTTACCCAATACCTACTTCCCTGTACGGGGAGGCAGAGCTTTGACTAACATCAAATTTACGAATTGATCTATGCGCAACCTCACGCTAAATATACGGGAAAAATTGTCCTGCCCTAAAGGAAAGGCCCCAACTGATCCGAAGATCAGCGGGGCACTTTCCCGTCGTCGAAAACTACCAAATATTTTAAGTCAGTACAACTTATATGATGCACGCACAGTTACCTTTGGTGTACGATAAACGCCTATTCCCCTGATAATTCTAGTCATTCCAGAGAGGATTTAGTACCTTCTGGAAACCCAGATAAACGAGCATACGAGGTATGGTACCTTTTGAACAATTTGAGCTCAGTAACGGCCTGCGGGTTCTGGTCCACGAAGACCAAAGCACGCCCATGGTCGCCGTTAACCTCCTGTATAATGTTGGAGCCCGCGACGAGCGCCCCGACCGAACCGGGTTCGCCCACCTGTTTGAACACCTGATGTTTGGCGGGTCGGAGAATATCCCCGATTTCGACGAAGTGATCCAACGGGCCGGAGGCGACAATAACGCCTTCACCAATAATGACATCACCAACTTTTACGATATTCTGCCCGCCCAGAACCTGGAAACGGCCCTGTGGCTGGAAGCAGACCGTATGCAAAGCCTGAATTTTGACGAGCGGGTATTGGAGATACAGCGCAAGGTAGTGCTGGAAGAATTCAATGAGACGTGCCTCAACGAACCCTACGGCGATGTCTGGCATCACCTGGCCGACCTGGCCTACAAAGTGCACCCTTACCGCTGGCCCACCATCGGTAAGGTTCCTCAGCATGTTGCCGACGCAACACTGGACGATGTCAAAGATTTCTTTGCCAAATACTACCGACCCAATAACGCCAGCCTCGTAGTCGCCGGCCGGACCACCACGGCCGAGGTTAAACGACTGGCTGAAAAATGGTTCGGAGATATTCCGGCCGGGCTGATACCGGAACGAAGACTTCCCCAGGAGCCACCCCAGAAAAAATTGCAACAGCGCATCAACCAGGCCAATGTACCTACCGATGCCCTGTACCTGGCCTTTCACTCACCCAGCCGGTTGGATGAAGCCTACTATGCCGCCGATCTGCTGACCGATATTCTGGGCTATGGAAACTCAGCCCGCCTCCCCCGCAAGTTGTTGCGCGAACAGCGGATAGTATCGCATATCGATT